>NZ_QGSW01000236.1:0-1447 GCF_003176715.1 Micromonospora sp. S4605 | reverse complement strand
GGCTCTTCGAAGTTGAGCGGGGCTTTCGGCTGGGGCGACCCGAATGTGAAGGGCTCGCAGCCCATCGGTGATCATCTGAGTGTCGAGTTCGGATGGTCACAAGTGAAGAGCTGCGAGCATGGTCAACGATACGACCCGGCTGCTGGGGCTGGACGGCCTGGTGGTCGAGCGGGTCGAGTTGGACGCCACCGGTGTTCCGGTGGTGGACTTGTCCACCGGTTGTGAGCAGGCGCGATGCTGCCCGGGGTGCGGACAGCGGGCGGTCCGGGTGAAGCAGTGGGCCACTACCCGGCCGCGGGACCTGCCAGTCGCCGGGCGGCCGGTGCGACTGCGCTGGCGCAAACGGCGCTGGTACTGCCCGACGCCGGCCTGTGCGCGTAAGTCGTTCACCGAGCAGGTCGCGCAGGTCCCGGCTCGTGCCCGGTTGACCATGCGGTTGCGGCAGGCGGCGGGGGCGGCGGTCGCCGACGGCGGCCGCACGGTGGTGCAGTCGGCCCGCGATCACGGCATCTCGTGGCCGGTCGTCGCGGCCGCGTTCACCACTCACGCCACCGCGGTGTTGCCGGCCGAGCCGGAGCCGGTCGCGGTGCTCGGCATCGACGAGGTCCGCCGGGGCAAGCCGCACTGGCGCTGGGATGAACAGGCCACCTCGTGGACCACGACCGCGGACCGGTGGCACGTCGGCTTCGTGGATCTGTCCGGCGGCCAAGGGCTGCTGGCCCAGGTCGAAGGCCGTACCACCGCCGCGGTCTCCGGCTGGCTGGCCGCTCGCTCACCAGCCTGGCGCGAGCAGATCCGTGCGGTGGCGATTGACATGTGCACCGTGTTCAAGGCCGCGATCCGGCAGGTCCTGCCGCACGCGCTGCTGGTCGTCGACCATTTCCACGTCGTGCAACTGGCCAACCGGGCCGTCACCGAGGTCCGCCGTCGGGTCACGCTCAGCCAGCGCGGGCGTCGAGGTCGCGGCAGCGACCCCGAATGGCGGATGCGTAACCGGCTGACCCGCTCGGCAGCTCGGATGCCCGGCAAGCACGTCGACCGCCTGGTCGACACTCTCGAGGCCCTACCTGCCAGGATCGGCGCCCCGATCCTCACCGCATGGAACGCCAAGGAAGACCTGCTCGACCTGCTCGCGACCGCCCGCGCCCACCGCGACCGGGAACACCTCCACCGGCTGCTACGCCGCTTCTACACCCGCTGCGCCAGCTCTGATCTGCCCGAACTCCATCGGCTCGCCACCACCATCGAGACCTGGTGGCCGCAGATCCTCGCGTTCCTGACCACCGGCATCACCAACGCCGGCTCGGAAGGAACCAACCGGGTCATCAAGACCGTCGCCCGCGACGCCTACGGCTTCCGAAACCCCGAGAATCAGCGGCTACGCACCCGCACCGCGACCACCCGACGCCACCGCGGACACCTCAACCCCGCTTAAGTTCGATGAGCC
>NZ_QGSW01000014.1:0-1458 GCF_003176715.1 Micromonospora sp. S4605 | reverse complement strand
AGTACATGCCCACCCACCCCGGAAACCACCAACCCCGGCCCGGGGGTCGACCGGGCGGTTCCGGTGGGCGGTCCACCCGGACGGGTGACTGCCGCCAAACACCAGGAACTCCCCGATCGGCCGCTGGGCCGGGGCGGGAGCGGCGCCGCGAAGCGGCGGCGCCGAGCGGGGCCGGCGCCATCGGACGCGGCCCCGGAGCGGTCAGAAGAAGCGCCGACGCTTGGCCTTCTGCGGGCGGATCAGGTCGGCGCCCTTGGTGAGCAGGCGGGTGACCCCGGACGGGCCGCGCCGGGCCTCCAGCGTGTGGCTCAGCCGACGCACGCCGGCCGCCGCCAGCGGCACCGCGATCGCCATCACCGCCCACTGGGCAATGCGCTTCTGGATCATGTGGGTTCACCTCCGTCAGTGGCTGCTGACCGGATTGGTACCCAGCGTGACGGGTAGGTAAGCCTGCTCCGGGGCGGACCTGCGGGTCAGGCGGGCGGGGCGACCGGGTTGGGCAGCGCGCCGCCGAAGCGCCGGTCGCGCTGTGCGTACAGCTCGCAGGCGTACCACAGGTGCCGGCGGTCGAAGTCCGGCCAGAGCGTGTCGAGGAAGACCAGCTCGGCGTACGCGGTCTGCCAGAGCAGGTAGTTGGAGATCCGCTGCTCCCCGGAGGGGCGGAGGAAGAGGTCCACCTCGGGGACCTCCGGGTGGTAGAGGTACTTCGCCACCGTCTTCTCGGTGACCTTCGCCGGGTCGAGCCGGCCCGCGGCGGCGTCCCGGGCGATCGCGGCGGCCGCGTCGGCGATCTCGGCCTGCCCGCCGTAGTTGACGCAGAACTGCAGGGTCAGCGTGGAGTTGCCGCGGGACATCTCCTCGGCGGTCTGCAACTCGGAGATCACGCTCTTCCAGAGCCGGCCGGCCCGGCCGGACCAGACTACCCGGACGCCCAGATCGACCAGCTGGTCGCGGCGGCGGCGGATGACGTCCCGGTTGAAGCCCATCAGGAAGCGGACCTCGTCCGGCGAGCGCCGCCAGTTCTCGGTGGAGAAGGCGTACGCCGACAGGTAGGGGATGCCCAGCTCGATGGCGCCCTCGATGGTGTCGAAGAGGGAGTACTCGCCGGCCTCGTGGCCCTTGGTGCGGGGCAGCCCGCGCTCCTTGGCCCACCGGCCGTTGCCGTCCATCACCACGGCGACGTGCCGGGGCACCGCCTCCGGGGGCAGCGCCGGCGGCCGGGCGCCGGACGGGTGCGGTGTCGGCGGCACCGGCTCGCGCCGGCCGGCCCTCATGGATCGGATCACTCGCTCTTCTCCCTGCTCGCGCCTTCCGCGCCGGGCGCCGAGGCACCCCGGTCGACCAGCGGCAGCGAGCGTAGCGCGCGTTCCAGGTGCCACTGCAGGTGCGCCGCGACCAGGCCGCTGCACTCCCGGCGTACGCCGGGAGTGCAGCGGCCTGGTCGCGGCGCACCTGCAG
>NZ_QGSW01000024.1:0-1461 GCF_003176715.1 Micromonospora sp. S4605 | reverse complement strand
CACCCGCAACCGCCTGACCTGCAACAACACAACTGCCTAGTGACACGCCCAGTCACCGGGCCTACCGGCGTTTGCCCAGCTCAAACCCCAAATTCGCGGACTATATCGACGCCGAGCTGCGGAACGCGGGGCTGACGGCAAGGATTCCCAGGTGGACGGCGACAAAAACCGCGTCCGCCTCGCGCAGGCTCATGCGGTCATCATCCCATGTCGGACGGCCGGCCCGAGGCGACACGATGCGGAGTAATCGCATGACCGATCGCGCGGCGGGTTCCGGTGGTTCCCTGACCTGGGCAAGTGTGGGTGCCTGAAAATCGGAAGGTCGGCGGTTCGACCCCGCCCCTGGCCACATAGGCCCTCGCCGGGCTGCAGGGGCCCCCACCAGTGGAAACGCCGGTGAGGATCTTGATGTTAGTGCCCCCGCGGACGTCGATCGGTCAGGACTCGAGTTTCACTGTGGCATACGGCTCCCAGACGTACATGCCTTCGTCGCGGTTGAGGATGATGAGCTGGCAGGAGTCGATCTCGGCGTTCGCGGTCAGGTTTGGGGCGGATGTCAGGGCTTCGACAAGTGGAGCGGCCGGGCCTTCCATATTCGTGTAGGCGAGGCTGAGGTGGGGGTTGTACGGCTCGGCCGGTTCGGGCACGCGGTCGGTTCCCCAGACGTCTGCGATGGCGGCGCGGATCGCGGTACGGAGTTGGCGTACCGGTTCGACCGGGTCGACGGCGATCTGAACGGACTCGGGGTCGACGTGGGGGGCACCGATGGTGAGCTTGAAGGGAGCGAGCTGGCCGCACCGGGCCCGTGCGGCGGCCACGATTGCGTCGACGTCTTCGGGAGCGACGTCTTGGACGAATCCGATGCCTTGCATGGTGAGGTGAAGCCACTGGTTCGGGATGACGTCGAGGTTTGGCAGGCAGGACAGTCGAGGCATCCCTCGCCGCACATCGTGCAGGTCGCATCCGCCCGCCGGGCAGCCGCTGACCGAGAAGCTGGCGATCGCGGCAGCCGTCCGGCGCCGCAGGCGGACGGCCAGGGCGTGCCTGTTGTGGCCGAGAGCATCGAGAATCGAGGTGACCGAGGCGCGGACCGGCCTGGCTCGGCGTCGAGCGCGGTGGCCGTGCTGGCGAATCGCAGGGCCAGGTTCGGCTCGATGTGCGACTAGCATCTCGGCCATGAGCGATCGAGGGGCTGCGGCCAAAGCAAGCGATCCCAGGCTGGATAGCTTGGCCCCCAAGGTTGACAAGGAAGAACACGGCGTCTACGTCACGATCCTCAAGCGGGCCATCGACGAACAGACCGATGTACGCAACATTGCGCTGACCGGCACCTACCCGGGTTCGACGTAATTCGGGGACCTGGAGAGCTGAAATTTTGGTTCTGACCTGGGCGGAGATGGGTGGGACCGCCTGGAGGGCGTTTCTCTAGGCGGTGGCGTTTGGGCTGGTCAGCGGGGTGGG
>NZ_QGSW01000496.1:0-1484 GCF_003176715.1 Micromonospora sp. S4605 | reverse complement strand
CTGATCGGTGTGGTCAAGAGGTTGATGGTGATGGTTGCTTGGTAGGTGCGTCGGTCGACGCGCAGGCTTTTGTAGGCGTATCGGGACAGCGGTCGTTTGACGGCTCGGGGTTTGACGCGGAGCCGGCGTGGGGGCATGAGCTGGTCGAGAATGGCGCGGCCGATGGTGCCGACGAGGTCGATGACGGTGCCGGCGAGGACGTTCGCGGCCTGGGTGAGTTGGTCGCGGGCGGTTTGCAGGGCGATGCTGAAGCTGGCCCGGTCGGGGTCGGTGCCGGTAGTGCTGATGGCGTCGGCGATGGCGATTCGGATGGCCTGGTAGGTGGTCAGCAGGGCGTAGATCTCTTGGGCGATGCCGGAGGGGTGGTGGCTGCGTAGGACGCGGCGGCCGAGCATGCTCTTCTTGATCGCCAGGTACGCGGTTTCGATCTCCCATCGTTCGTGGTAGAGGGTGACCAGGCTGGACGCGGGGTAGCGGTGGTGGTCGAGCAGGGTGGTGGCCAGCCGGTAGACGCCGGTGCGGTGCCCGGTGGTGGTGGCGATGGTGATCTCACAGTCGATGATGCGGACCGGCAGGTCGCTGACGCGGGACAGGAACGAGCCGTCCGGCAGTCGGCGCAGCACCGGGGGCTTGCGAAGGGCGGTGAGGCGGGCCAGGAACGCGGCGCCGGTGCCGGCGACGGCCTGCAGCAGGGTGTTGCTGGACAGGCCCCGGTCCAACAAGACGATCATGCCGGGGTGCAGGGACCGGGCCAGCCGTTGCGCGTAGCGGGCCTCGCCGGTGCTGGCGGGTCCGAAGACCGCGTCGATGATTGCCCGGGTGCCGCAGGCGACGAGGGTGACCAGGGAGATCTGTGGATAGCCGCTGGCGGCGGTGTACTGGTTGGAGCCCTTACCTAGCCAGGCGCGGGTGGCCGGATTGTCGGGCACGTCCAGGCAGGTGCCGTCGATCGCGACGACCAGCAACCCGGCCCACCGGGTGCCGGCGGTGCGGATCGCGCCGGCGTGCCCACGCAGAAGGTCGAACAGGGCGCGCATGGGGCGGGTGCCGAGCCGGCAGCGGGCATGCCACAGCCCGGTCGCGGTGATCGTCGGTATTGGCAGGCCGCGGAGCGCGCCGGTGAGTTTGCGCCAGACCGCCAGATATCCGCAGTCCTCGAACAGGGTGGCCGCGAGCAGCAGGTAGACGACGACCCGGGCGGGCAGCTTACGCAGCCGTCGCTGGACCGCACCGGACTCAGCGAGGACCGCGTCGACCATCTCGAACGGCACGATCTGCGTCAACTCGCCCAGATGGCCCGGGGCGAACACCCCTTCAGCTACAACGATTTCACGAGTGATGGCACACTGAGCAGACAGCGGAGCTCCCACAGCAGCGGTTGTCTTGGCGGACAAGCCGTTTCTACCGGAGCTCCGCTTCCTGCATGTCAGGGGCCGTATCGAGGCACTTGCCTACCAGCCCACACGCCTAACTTCACGGCGTTG
>NZ_QGSW01000143.1:0-1497 GCF_003176715.1 Micromonospora sp. S4605 | reverse complement strand
TTGACGATCTCCCCGTCCTAGAGGACGGGGATTCCCTCCGCGCTGCGCGCGGAACACGCTGCGCCTGGGTGGATTACCGCTTCGTTGCGCGCTGCCGGCACTCGTGCCGGTCTTATGTGCGCTCCACGGTCGTTTAGGCTCTCGGCGCGTCCCGCCGCGAGTACGTTCATTGCCGCGTTGACGTCCCGGTCGTGGGTCGACCCGCAGGGGCAGTCCCACGCTCGGACATTGAGCGCCAACTTGTCGTTGAGCCGGCCGCAGTCCGAGCACCTCTTCGTGCTGGGGAAGTACCGGTCTGCTCTGCCGAAGGTGCGCCCGTACCGGGCAGCCTTGTACTCCAGCATGCCGACGAACGACGCCCAGCCGGCGTCGTGGACGGACTTGGCCAGCCGGGTCCGGCCGAGGCCGGCGACGCACAGGTCCTCGACGTATACCGCTTGGTTCTCGCGGATGACCTGCGTCGAGAGCTTGTGCTGCCAGTCCCGCCGGGTATCGGCTACCCGGGCGTGCGCCCGAGCGACCTTCACGACGGCCTTCTTACGGTTCCGGCTGCCCCGCTGCTTGCGGGACAAGTCCTGTTGCAGCCGCCTCAGCTTGCGAGCGGCCCGGCGCAGGAACTTCGGCGCGGCGATCTTCGTGCCGTCCGAGAGCACCGCGAAGTGCGTCAGGCCCAGGTCGATGCCGACCGCGGTGTCCAGTTCGGGCAGCGGGGTGTTCGTGGTCTGCACGACGAACGACGCGAAGTGCCGCCCGGCTGCGTCCTGGATGATCGTGACCGAGGTCGGTGCGGACGGGAGCCGGCGCGACCAGACCACCCGCAGATCGCCGATCTTCGGCAGGCGCAGCCGGCCGTTGCCGAGCACCTTGAACCGGGAGTTCTTCGTGAACCGGATGGCCTGCCGGTTGTCCTTGCGGGACCGGAACCGCGGCGGGGCCACCCGCCTACCCGTGCGCTTGCCAGACAGGCAGGCGAAGAAGTTCCGGTAGGCGGTGTTCAGGTCCGCGAGGGCCTGTTGCAGGACGACCGCCGAGACCTCGCCCAGCCAGGCGCGGGCCTGCGTCTTCTTCGCCTCCGTGATGACCCGCCGGGACAACTCCGCGTCCGAGACGTACGGCAAGCCCTGCTCATGGGCGTCCTGCCGGGCGCGCAGCCCGTCGTTGAACACCACCCGCGCGCACCCGAACGCCTTCGCCAGCTCGGTCTGCTGGCCCGGCGTCGGGTACACGCGGAAGTTGTAACGGAGCTGCACGTACTACAGTGTACGACAATGTACGATGTGCGCCATGACCGACACGAACGAGATCAGCGTGGCTGACCTGCGGAAGAACCTGGCCGAGGTCCTCAACGACGCCGCCGTGCAGAGCAAGACCTTCTACGTGACCCGCAACGGTCGCCGGATCGCCGCCATCGTGCCGGTGCCCCTGGCCGAGCAGAGCGAGCGGGCGCAAGCCTAAAGGCACCGCCCGCGCCTTGGCGGCCCTCCCAGCGCGGGCCTT
>NZ_QGSW01000495.1:0-1497 GCF_003176715.1 Micromonospora sp. S4605 | reverse complement strand
GTATTGGGCGAGTTCAATCGGTCGTTGCAACACTGGGCTGTTTCAGGGAGCTTAGCTGCTCGGCGAAGACCTCGGCCGGGGTCTTCCAGCCAAGGCTCTTGCGAGGTCGGTTGTTGACCGCGAGGGCGACGGCTTCGAGGTCCTCTTCGGACCACCTTGACAGGTCGGTGCCCTTCGGGAAGTACTGACGCAGCAGGCCGTTGGTGTTCTCGTTCGTCGGCCGCTGCCAGGGCGAGTGCGGATCGGCGAAGAACACCTTCGTGCCGGTGTCGAGGGCGAACTGCGCGTGACCGGAGAGTTCCTTCCCACGGTCCCAGGTGAGGGTCTTGCGCAGTTGCTGGGGCAACTTCGTCATCGATGCCGTCAGGGCGGTGTTCATCGCGACGGCGCCGTAACCACCGAGCGAGGGACCGTTCTTCACGGGTGGTTTCTCGCCCCACCCCTGCAACCGAGGCAGATGCACCAGGAGCGTGGAGCGGCTGGAGCGTTCGACGAGCGTGCCGATCGCGGAACGGCCCGTCCCGATGATCAGATCCCCTTCCCAATGCCCGGGGACTGCTCGGTCCGCGGCTTCGGCGGGGCGCTCGGACAGGACGACATCGGCAGTGACATGCCCCTGCGGCTTGTTCTGGGACCGCGCTCGGGGAACCCGCAGCGCCCGGCCGGTGCGCAGACACGCGACCAGCTCACGCTTGAGCGCTCCACGCCCCTGAATGAACAGCGACTGGTAGATCGCCTCATGGCTGATGCGCATGGACTCATCATCGGGGAAGTCGACAGGCAGCCGGTGCGAGATCTGCTCCGGGCTCCACGCCGTCGCCCAGCGGCGGTCCTGCCGATGCGGCTTGTTCAGCCCCTTCCACGCGGGCGCCTCAGGCCCGGCGACGATCGTGCCGTCGGGTCGCCGGAACCGGCCGGCGAGCCGGTCCTGCACGTACTCCCGCAACCTGCCATTCCTCACGAGCTTCGAGGTCTTCGGGCGCTTCGCGGCCTGCTGCGCCTTCCACTGCGCCACCAGTGCTCGGTAGACCGGCTTACCGCCCCTGGTCGCCGCGTTGCGACGCAGTTCGCGTGAGATGGTTCCCGGGTCGCGTGCGATCCTGCGGGCGATCTCCCGCACGCCGACTCCCTGGGCGCGCAGCAGCGCGATCTCCTCGCGCTCGGCGAATGACAGGTAACGGCCGGTGGGCTCGTCCAGACTGATCGGCGGCATGCCGCCAGCGTGACGGAACCACCGGTACCCGACCGGCCACGACACACCCACAGCCTCCGCGGCCTCCAGCGTGGTGACTCCCGACGCGATCCGCCGCCAGAAGTCCCGCTGCACCGCACGAGACGGCTCCGGCCGTCCCGGTGAACGCATCGGCGGCCGCAACGCCCGATCCGACGCCCACTGGCGACGCGCACCAACCGGCACGCCACGCATCTGCTTCTTACCGCGCCCCATCGCAAACCTCCGTGGTCGAGGTGTTGCGACGATCAGTTGAATTCGCCTTG
>NZ_QGSW01000492.1:0-1511 GCF_003176715.1 Micromonospora sp. S4605 | reverse complement strand
GGCGTGGAGGGCTTCGGCGAGGGCGGGGAGGAGGAGGCGGATCTGCCACTCGCGGGCGTTGAAGCCGCGCAGCGTGTCCGCCACCGCCTGCTCGGTGATCTCCTCCGGCGGGACCCAGGCCAGCCGGCGCACCGAGTCCGGAGCGATCAGGTTCTCCGGCGGCAGGTTGTGCTCGCCGGCGACCCGGGTCACCACCTCCCGGCACCGAACCAGCCGGGCCGCCGCCACCGGGTCCCGTTCCGCCCAGCGGTGCGGCGGCGGCGGGCCCTCGGCCGCCGGCGTCACCGGCAGCGCGTCGTCCGGCAACTGGCGGGCGTCGTCCAGCGCCGCCAGCCAGGTGCGGGCCAGCCGGCGTACCGAGCGGCCGCCGAAGCCGGGCAAGGTCAGCAGGGTCTGCTCGTCCTTCGGGTCCAGCTCGGCCGCCGCGATGATCGCCGAATCCGGCAGCACCCGGCCCGGAGCCGCGTCCCGCCGCGCCGCGATCTGGTCCCGGGCGTACCACATCGAGCGGACCCGGGCCTGCGCCCGCGCGCCGCGTACCCGGTGGATGCCGGAGGTGCGCCGCCAGGGCTCGGCGCGCACCCGCGGCGGCCGGGCACCCGTGCGCACCAGCGCGGCGAACTCCTCGGCCGCCCACTCGCTCTTGCCCTGCCGGGTCAGCTCCGCGTCGAGCGCGTCGCGCAGGTCGGTGAGCATTTCCACGTCGAGCGCGGCGTAGGTCAGCCAGGACTCCGGCAGCGGCCGGGTCGACCAGTCGGCTGCCGAGTGATGCTTCTCCAGGCTGAACCCGAGTAGCTGCTCGGTCAGCGCGGCCAGGCCGACCCGCTCGAATCCGGCCAGCCGGGCGGCCAGTTCCGTGTCGAAGAGCCGGCGCGGACGCAACCCGAGCTCGGCCAGGCAGGGCAGATCCTGGCTGGCCGCGTGCAGCACCCATTCGGCCTCGCCGATGACCTCGTCGAGGGCGGTCAGGTCGGGCAGCGGCAGCGGGTCGACCAGCGCCGTGCCGGCGCCGGCCCGGCGCAACTGGACCAGGTAGGCACGCTGGCTGTAGCGGTAGCCCGAGGCGCGCTCGGCGTCCAGGGCGACCGGGCCGGTGCCCGCCGCGAAACGGGCCACGACCTCGTCAAGCTCGCGCTGGGTGGCCACCGGCTCAGGAGTGCCCTCCCGCGGAGCGGTCAGCGGTACGGGCCCGCCGGCGGTCGGGTCGTCTCCCGCGTCCGCCGGCTCCGGCCGGGCCGACGGCGGGTCGTGCGGTGCGTTTCCCGTACGGCTTTCGGCGGCCCGACGGCGCAGGGGTGGTTCGTCGGTCACCTGACAACCCTAGTGCGCCGCCGGATTCCGCGGGTGCAGCCGGGGTCCGGCGTGTGTCGGTCAGGTGACCCTCAGGCGTCCCGACGGGCCGGACATCGGGGAAGACAAACCCCGATCGCGCAGGTACGGTCCATCCGGCCGCCCCGCTGGTGCGCGTTTCCCAGCCGGGGCGGCGGCCACTGGGGGCGGCTACGGGGAGG
>NZ_QGSW01000062.1:0-1523 GCF_003176715.1 Micromonospora sp. S4605 | reverse complement strand
GCCCGGCGGCGCGGGCCGCGCGGAAGGCGGCCAACGCCGCCTCCTCCCCGGCCAGCTCGCCCGGGCGGGCCGGGGCCGCCGCCGCCGACAGCAGCCGGGCGAGCGGATCCGTGCCGGCGGGAGCGCCGGGGCCGGCGGCGTCGAGCAGCCGATCGGACTCGGTGCGGTCGGCGGGCCGACCGGACCGGCGCAGACTCATCCTGAATCCCTTCACGTCAACCGTCCGCCGGCTCGGCGTGCGGCGCCTGCCGGCGCCCGGTACGCGGACGGGGCGCAGCGGGGCTCTTTAACTCGGCCGACCGGTCGGCCGGGTCGTGGCGTTCCATCAGCGCGGCCAGCCGCCGCAGCCCGCGGTGCGCGGCGGTGCGCACCGCGCCCGGCCGCCGCCCGAGCACCCGCCCGGCGGTCTCCGCGTCCAACCCGATGACCGCGCGCAGCAGCACGGCCTCGGCCTCCCGGGGCGGCAGGGTCGAGATCAGCGCCAGTGCCGCCTCGGTGCCGATCGTCTCGCCGGCCCGCTCGGCGGTGTCGGCGTCGCCGGCCAGTTCGCTGAGCGCCTGCACGGGTACCGGCAGAGACGGGCGGCGGCGCTGCCGGCGCAGGTGGTCCATGGCCCGGTTGCGGGCGATGGTCACGGTCCAGGCGCGGAACTCGCCGCCGGTGAAGCTGGGCAGGTCGCGGGAGATCTGCAGCCAGGTCTCCGAGGCCACGTCCTCGGCGTCCGCGCCGACCAGCGCGGTGAGGTAGCGCAGCAGGCCCGGCTGGAGGCTGCGGTAGAGGAAGCGGAAGGCGTCCTCGTCGCCGGCCTGGGCGGCGACGACCGCCTCCGTCAACTCACCGGACATGGGTCCGCCGGCTCCGGGGCCCGGGCATGCCACAGCGGCGCACACCGGACCTGGCGTGCGCGACGCCAGCCCGGTCCGGCAGCCGGACCTGATCCCGCACCCTCAGCCCCCCGCTGACCTGTTCGCACCCCCGACCGTAGTGGCCCGGGCGGTATGTCTGGACACTCGCCACGGCGCGGCCGGCGGCGGTGCCGCGGCGGGGCCGTGGGGCGGGCCCGAGTTCGGCTAACGCTAGGAGCCGAGGGCCGATCCGACAAGCCGGTGACGGTGGGGAAAAGAGTGAGATTTATCTGGCCGAACGGCCGGCGAGTTGCTGTAACACAATCGGCGATCGAGACGCTCCGACACCAGGTACGACCTGGTCGGCACGGCCGGGCCGGCCGTTCGCCCAGTCCAGCGCGGACGCGGACGGGCATGGTCACGGATCGTTCCGGTCCGGTCACAGGATATCGGAGGAGATCGAGATCTCGCCGCCCCGCCGGGCGGTCCCCGGCGGTCGGGGGCACACCGGTCGCGACGCGTGCTTTCCGGCGGCGCTGGGTACGGTATGGCTGTGTTGTCATCGGAGGTCGTGCTCAGCGGCCGCTACCGCTTGGACGAACGTGTCGCCACCGGCGGCATGGGCGACGTCTGGCGTGCCTCGGACCTGGTCCTCGGTCGTTCGGTAGCGGTGAAGGT
>NZ_QGSW01000489.1:0-1547 GCF_003176715.1 Micromonospora sp. S4605 | reverse complement strand
CCCACGGCCCCGGCGTTGTTCGGGTGTGTCCGGTTTGATCATGGTTTGTTAGATGCCGTAGGTGGCGAAGACGTCGCGGCGGTCGTGTAGGTCGCGGCGAGCGTGAGCGATGTTCGCGCGTCCGGCGAGGCGGAAGGTGTTGAGGGACAGGTTGCGGAAGCTGGCCGCGGCTCGTGGGGCGGTACCGGTCCGTAGCTGGGAATCGTCCTCGTGGAAGGTCACGTCTCGAGTCCAATGAAGACGATTTTCCACGGTCCAGTGGCCTCTGGCGTAATGGTTGAGGTGCTCGGGGCCGGCCTGGTCGGCGTCGACGCTGACGATGCCGTGGATGATTTCCTTGCTGGTGCGCACGCCGTCGAGACCGCCGGTATCACGGCGCAGCCGGAAGACTTGCCGGGCGCCGGGGAACACCGTGTCGTCGCAGGCCGCGACCCGTAGGGTTCGGCGTTCAGTGCGCCCGTGTCCGCGCTCCTCGTCGATGTCGGTGTGGTCGATGAACTCGGTGTCGGTGCCGGACAGCAGGGCTTGGGCGGCCTTCAGAGCGAGGGGCTGGTTCCCCTTCAAGATCAGCGTGTAGTGGGCTCGAAGGGGGCCGGTGATCAGACGAGCGGTCTTCTTGCTCGTGTGGAGGGCATCGAGGGTGAGCATCATCCCGGCCAGCTCCAAGGGTGTCAGCAGGTCGGCGATGACGGTGCTCTCGCCGCGCTTGTCCGGGACCTGGCGTTGGCCCAGGACCACCCCGTGCTGGTGGCTGATCGCCGCGACCAGGAACACCTGCCCCGTCGCAGTACGGGTGCCGTGCAACAGTTTCCCGTCAATCGCGGCCGCCGGCAGCAGCCCGGCCGGCCTCGGGTGGGTCACGGCCCGGGTGGCGGCGCGGCGCTGCTCCCGCTCGACGGGTTCGTCGTCGCAGGTGGGGATCACCGGCGCCGGCGCGTGAGCACACACGATGTCGGCGGCGTAACCGCAGGTCGCTGTGTCGAGAGCGTCACCGTCAAGGGCGGCCAGGACCCGCCGGAAGGTGCGTTCGCTGGGCACCATGTACCGGCCGCGCAACGGGTTGAACCGGGCCCCGAGACGGTGCAGGACATCCTGCGGGGTCCGCGCCGCCCACTGCCGGATCGCGGTCACCGAGTCGTTACCCACCACCAAAGTGGCGCACGCGGTCAGGACCAGAATCACCAGCAACGGATGCCGAAGCCCTCGCAAGCGGCGCGGATCAGGCACCTGCCGCAGCCGATCGAGCAGCGACGACGCCACCAACAACGGGTCAGCAGCCAACGAATCCGCGGTGACCGGGTCCGCGGTGACCGGGTCCGCGGTGACCGGGTCCGCAGCGAGTTCGGCTTCCCACAGGGCCAGATCGGCAAGGTGGTCAACAACAGGGCTGATCGGGGAAGATGACGACACGAGCGCGGCTCCTGGAACGATCTTCTGGCGTAGACACCCGAAAGATCATCAGAAGTCGCGCTCGTCCCACAACTTCAGCTCTGTCCGGTCCTCAACCTGGACAGAACACCTCAAGCCGGAACAACGCCGGGGCCGTG
>NZ_QGSW01000488.1:0-1558 GCF_003176715.1 Micromonospora sp. S4605 | reverse complement strand
TAGTGCTTTGTTAGGTCGTTGTGGCGTGTCGCTTGTATGAGCCTTGCGGTGGTGTTTGGCTGCCGCGGTGGATGAGCGGGAACTCGCTCGGGTACGCGGGCAGTTGGAAGACTTCGCGGCCGGGATCTTCGCGGGGTTGCGGCGGTCGGATCAGCGGGCGACCGGTCTGCGGTATCTGCGTGGGCTGATGCTGGACGGCCGGCGAAAGTCGATGCAGCCGATGGCGGAACGGCTCGGGGTCGATCACCAGCAGTTGCAGCAGTTCCTGACCTCGTCCACCTGGGACGTTACCGGCGTGCGACGGCGGCTGGCGACGGCCGCGGTCGACGTGGTGGCCCCTCAGGTGTGGGTGGTTGATGACACCGGGTTTCCCAAGGACGGCAAGGCCTCGGCGTGCGTGGCCCGGCAGTATTCCGGCACCCTCGGCAAGGTCGCCAACTGCCAGATCGCCGTCAGTGTCCATGCGGCGACCGACACGGCGTCGGCGGTGCTGAACTGGCGGTTGTTCGTGCCGGAGTCCTGGGACGACACCTGCGTGCCCGGCCCGGACGGCAAGCCCGCGAACTCCCACGGCCGCAGGCTGCGCCAGCAGCCCGTCACCCTCGATCAGGCCGGGGCGAAGAAACCACACACCCGGGTGCGGCTGCCGCCCGCCGAGCAGATCGAGCAGATCCGCCGCCGGCGGGCGGCGTCGAAGGTCCCCGACACCGAGCGGTACCGGCCGAAGTGGCTGATGGCCCTGGAAATGCTCGACGAGCTGGCCGAGTGGGGGCTGCGTCCGCCGCTGCTGACCGCCGACGCCGGCTACGGCCAGGTCGCCGAGTTCCGCCAGGGCCTGACCGAACGCGGCATCAGCTACATCGTGGCGACCACCTCGTCCACCACCGCGCAACCCGGCGACGCCCAGCCGGTCGAGGTTCCCTACGCCGGAGTCGGCAAGCACCCCACACCGCGCTACCCCCAGCCGGCTTGCAGCCTGAAGGACCTGGCGCTCGCTCACGGCGCCGACGCCACGACTCTGGTGCGCTGGCGTGCCCGCCTCCCCACAGCCGAGCGCGCCCCGGACCAGGCCGTCGGTGAACTGTCCGGGCACTTCTTCGCCCTGCGGGTGCGCCCCGCCGGCCGGGCCATCCAACGCGGACCCCACTGCGGCGACGACGGCGTCCTGCCCGAATGCTGGCTGCTCGTGCAATGGCCCCCCGGCCAGGACGAACCCAGCGACTACTGGCTATCCGACCTACCCGCCGACACACCCCTTGCCGAACTGGTCCGCCTGGCCAAGAGCCGCTGGCGCGTCGAGCACGACTACCGCGAACTCAAGACCGCCCTGGGGCTGGACCACTTCGAAGGACGCTCCTGGATCGGCTGGCACCGCCACGTCACCCTCGCCGCCGCCGCCCAACTGTTCCTCACCCAACTCAGGCTGACACGCCCAAAAGCAGTGGGGCGAACCTGAGCCTGTACGCCATCCTCCGCGAACTGCAATACCTACTCGCGACCTGGCTCGGGTTCTGCCCCCTCTGCCGCCAACTCGTCCCAACCTAACAAAGCACTACTA
>NZ_QGSW01000252.1:0-34823 GCF_003176715.1 Micromonospora sp. S4605 | reverse complement strand
GTGCGGGTGGCCCAGCGTCTCCTGGCCATGGCTGCCGCCATCTGGCACAACAACAAGACCGGCGCACCCGTCACCCGGTCACTGATCGCCTACGACCACTGACCGGGATTCGGAACTACTCGTCTAGACGTCGGGATCGGCTGCGGGCCGGGGTGGCCGGGGTGGCCGGGTCGGTGGTTGTCATGGACCCACCCTGCGCGGCGGGGCGCCGGCGCGGCGACGCTCGGTCGGGCATTGGTCCGAATACTTGGGCTGGCTGTCCTGCGGACATGTCGCCACCGGGCGGAGCTGCCGTAGCGTGGCACCGTGGGGAGCACTCGTCGCGTCCTGGTCGTCGGCTATCCCGCGGCCGAACTGCTCGACATCGCCTGCGTGACGGCGTCCATGCAGATGGCCAACTACCTGCGGGGCCGGGCGGTCTACGGGCTCCGGCTGGCCTCCCCCGGCGGCGCCGCGATCCGCACCGCCACCGGGTTGGTGGTGCACGCCGAGATGGCGCTGGAACGGGCTCGTGGACCGTTGGACACGCTCATCGTCTGCGGCGGCCTCGGCTACCTGGACGCGATGCGGGACGAGCGCCTCGTCGCCCACGTCCGTCGACTCGGCCGGGAGGCGCGGCGCGTCGCGTCGGTATGCACCGGCGCCGGCGTGCTGGCCGCGGCCGGCCTGCTCGACGGACGGCGGGTCGCGACGCACTGGCACCACGCGGCGTACCTTCAGACGCGGTTTCCGCAGGTGCGGTTCGACAGCGATCCCATCTTCATCGCCGAGGGCGACGTGTGCACCTCGGCCGGCGTGACGGCGGCGCTGGACCTCATGCTGGCGTTCATCGAGGCCGACGAGGGTCCGGCGCTGGCCAGGGAGGTGTCGCGCCACCTGGTGACCTACCTCCAGCGGCCCGGCAACCAGGCGCAGATGAGCATGTTCACGGCACCGCCCGCGATCCGGCACGCACTGGTGCGGGACACCGTCGCGTACATCTCGTCGCACCTGTGCGAGGACCTCTCCGCGGCGACGCTGGCCCGGCTCGCCGGGGTCAGCGAGCGGCATCTCGCCCGGATCTTTCACCGGCAGCTCGGCGTGACGCCCGGCCGGTTCGTCCGGCGGGCCCGGGTGGAGGCGGCCGCGCACCTGCTCACCGGGACCGACCTGACGGTGGCGGCGATAGCGGGTCGCTGCGGCTTCGGCACCGTCGAGGCCCTGCGCCAGGCGTTCGTCGGCGCCTACGGCGTCTCGCCGTCGCACTACCGCGCCACCCAGTCCACGTCCGGGGGCCGCGCGGACGCCACGACATCGGCGGATCGGGCGTCCTCGTAGCCCTCGACAACGGCGATTCGGCGCCAGCCCCGGCACCGGAGTCGCCGCGGGCTCACCGCACGACGGCGTAGCGGGTGTGGACGGCGTACGGCGAGTGGTGAACCGAGAGGATCTTGAGGTCGACGTCCCGGTCGAAGCCCTCGAAGAGCCGCTTCCCGGCGCCGAGGACGACCGGAGCGGTGGTGATGCCGAGTTCGTCGACCTCCCCCGCCCGCAGCGCCTGGCGGATGACGTCAGCGCCCCCGCCGATGGCGACGGCGCCGTCGCCGGCCGCCCGCCGGACCTCCGCTAGGGCCTCCTCGAACCCGTCGACCATGAGGAAACCGGTGGCCGGATCGGGCTGGTCCGCGGTGCGGTGGGTGAGCACGACCAGGGTACCGCCGAACGGATTCCGGCCGCCCAGGCCCCGGCGTTGTCGTACATGCCCCGGCCGCACAGACCGGCGCTCGTGCCCGCCAGCAGCGCGTCGTAGTAGGCCCGGTCCGCGTCGGTCATGCCGGCGCCGGGCTCGTGATCCGTCTCGTAGGTCCACGGGCCGCCCATCACCCAGTAGTGGAGCCGCTCGCCGCCGACGCCGAGGCCCTGGCCCGGTCGGTCGTCGGGACCGGTGATGTAGCCGTCCAGGGACACGGTGATGGCGGCCTTCACCGGGCCGCGCCGCTCGGTGGTGCTCATGGTTCCTCCTGTAACGGGTATCGCAGACATCGGACGGAGCAGAGACTGCCCGCCGGCGACGGACTCATCGGTCCGCCTCGTCGAGCTTGGGTCAGAGTGCGGCGCGGGTCATTGATTCGAGGTCCCTGTAATCGTCGCGCGGCCCGTAGGTTGGGCAGGGAAGGGTCGCTACGGTCGGCGGCGGGCCGGTCGGGCCAGCGGAGCGGAGGGCGTGGGCAGGAACAGCTCCACCAGGTCGTCCAAGCGAACCAGGATCAGCGCACCGACCGACCCGGCCGCCACACTGATCAGCACACCGGCCACCGAGAGCGGATGCGTCTGCGCGACCGCGACCGTCACCAGGGCAGCCGCGGTCACCGCCAGTAGGAGTGCGTTGCGGACGACGTGCCGCCAACTGAGCGGCTGCTGGGTGGCCCCGAAACAGGCGCAGCGTGCCCCGATGTCGCGGCGCACCGCCAGGATCACGCCGGTCGTGAGCACTGCCAGCAGCAGCAGGGCCAGGACGAGCACGAGAATCCCACCCGGCCGAGCGGCGGGCCAACCGGCCGCCATCGCCAGCACCGACCAGGTAATTCCGAGGACGAGCACCAGCTCGGCGATCGTGACCAGGACGGCCACCGGATCCACCAGACGGGCCGCCAGCAGCGGCAGCGGCCGCAGTGAGTCGGCGAACGCGCGCAGGGCCGGCCGGCTGCGCGCCTTGCTCCAGCTCGATGCCGCGAACACGCACCACAGGGTCGCCAGCAACCCGACCGACACGTACGACATGAGGTCTCTCCGTCCTCCTTCAGTGCATGGCCGGTACCGGCCCGCGGCGGTTCACTGATTCCGGCGCAGCTGTCGAACGACCACCCCCAGCAACCGGTCGGCGGAGAAGAATCCGCGCTGGCGGGAGTCGAGGCTGCCGGCCGGATTGTCACCGAGCAGCACCAGTTGCCCTGGGGGCACCCGGGTCTGGATCGGCCAGTGCTGGAAGGCGCAGACGTCGACCGGCACCAGTTCGCCGGGCAACGCCGCGACACGTTTGATCATCGGTAGGTCGGACCGGTCCAGGGCGTCTTCCCGATCGATCACCACGACGTCGCCGACCCGGACGGTGGCCGACCGCAGCCGGTCGACCAGCACCCGGTCGCCGTGCCGGTGGCCGGGTTCCATGCTGCGGCCTTCCACGGTGACCACCAGGAACCGCCGCCGGATCCACCGGCCGACCAGCACGACGGCCAGCAGCGTCGCCGCCCCGCTCCACGCCAGGATCACTCCGCCCCCAGGTGCAGCGCGGGATCGGGCCCGCGGTAGCCGCTGGCCTGTCTGACGAACATCCGGGCGTACTGGGTGTCGGCGGCCAGCAGATCCTGGTGCCGGCCGGACTCCGCCACCCGACCGTCGCGCAGCACGACGATCAGGTCGGCATCCCGGACCGCGCCGAGCCGGTGGGTGATCAGCAGGGTGGTCCGGCCTGCCCGGTGCGCCCGCATCGCCTGGTGGATCTCCGCCTCGGCGTCCGGGTCCAGGCCGGCACTGGGTTCGTCCATGATCAACAGGTCGCACCGGTCCCGCAGGAATGCGCGGGCCAGGGCGAGCCGCTGCCACTGCCCGCCGGACAGCGTCACGCCCACCCGTACTGTGTTGTTCTCCGCACCACTCATGAAGGTCCGGCTGAGCAGTGTGTCGTAGCCGTGCGGCAGCGCACTCAGGGCGTCGTGCACCCCGGCCAGCCGGGCCGCGGCCTCGATCCGCGCCCGGTCGGGCAGGCTGTCCAGATCGCCGAGGCCGATGTTCTCCGCCCCCGTCAGGTCGTAGTGCATGTAGTCCTGGAAGGTCACCCCGATCCGCCGGCGCAGCTCCGCCACCGGCACGTCCCGCAGGTCCACGCCGTCCCACCGGATCGTCCCCCGGGTCGGGTCGTAGAACCGGCAGAGCAACTTGACCAGCGTGCTCTTCCCGGCGCCGTTCGCGCCGACCAGGGCGAGCGCCTCGCCGGACCGGATCCGCAGGGTCACCCCGCGCAGCACCCAGGGATGGTCGTCGCCGTACCGGAACCAGACGTCGTCGAACTCGATGCCGGTGCGCAACGGCGGCAGCGCGGCCGCCCGGTCCGGGACCGGCAGGTCCGGCGCGGCCCGGACCACCGCCTGGTAGTGGGTGAACAGCAGCAGGTTGTGGTGGGTGGCGGTGACGTCGGCGACCAGCCCGGCCAGGCCACCCTGGACGGCCGCGAGCGCCGCCACGAACATCGGTACGTCGCCGACGGTCAACCGGCCGGTGCCGGCCGCCTGCACCACCCAGACCAGCCCCGCCCCGGCGATACCCGCGCTCAGCAGGCCCAGCACGGTTTGTACCTGCGCCTCCCGCCGGTCCATCCGCCGCCGGGCCCGATCGGAGCGGCTCCGCTCGGTCAGCATCCGCTCCCGGAGGAAGTCGCCGATGCCGAAGATCCGGATCTCCTTCGCCGCCTGGAGGCTGGCCAGCAGGTTCCGGTAGAAGAACTCGCGCCGGTCGTACGGGCTCACCCGCAGTTCGGTCTCGGCGCGACGCCGGGACAACCACAGCTCGGCCAGCAGCACCGGCACCGCACCGAGGGTGACCGCCACCGCCATGGCCGGGCTGATCGTCAGGACGGAGCCGAGGAAGCCGGCCACCACGGCAACGCCGCGCAGCAGGTTGGCCCCGCCGCCGACCAGGTGTTCCGGGGTGCTCGCGCCGGCCTGCTGGGCGAGTTGGAGCCGGTCGAGGAAGCGCGGGTCCTCGAACCGGGCCAGTCCGGCGAAGCCGTTCACCGCGCGGTACAGCCGGTCCTGCGCGGTGCGGGCGATCCGCCGTCCCAGCTCGGTGTGCAGGTATCTGAGCAGGTGCGGGGTCACCCCGACGACCAGGCTGGCGGCGGCCAGTCCCAGCGCCAGGCCGACCAGGTCCCCCGTTCCGGGCCGGTGGTCCACGATCCGGTCGAGGATCAGCTTGGTCAGCCAGGCGATGGCGATCGGCAGGGCGCCGGAGACCAGGGTGAGCACCAGCACCGTCGCCAGCACGGGCGGCGAGGAGCGGGCGGCGAGCGCCGCGGCGGCGATACCGGCGCGCCACAGCGCTCCGGCCGCAGCTTCGTCGGCGTCGTCGCGGCGACGGCGGAGAGTCAGCCGGGCCACGGTCAGGAGGCCACCGGTCCGCTGACCGACCCCGCCGGCGCCTCGGCGGGTGGCAGTTGGCGGAGATCGAACGAGCTGGCGACGATCCGGCTGTCCCGCACCAGGACGAACGCCGGGTAGCCGGTCAGCGAGAACGCCTCGCCCACCGGCCCACCTACGTCCTCCACCAGCACCGCGCCGCTGGGTCGCAGCTCGGTGACCAGGGCGGCCGACTCGGCCGGGTCGCCGACGACCACGGCCAGCACTGTCCAGCCGGCCGCGGCGTACGCGGGCGCGCCGGCCAGGAAGTCCGGCTTGCGTTCCCGGCAGGCCGGGCAGTGCACGGAGAAGAAGGCGATCAGGGCCGCGGCGCCGACCGACTCCCGGGACACCGGGTCCCCGTCGACGGTCGTGGCGACGAACTCCCCCACCGCCGACCCGACCGGGCGGACCAGGTCCCGCTCCCCGGGCTCGTGCCGGGGCCGGTTGAGCAGTTCGGTGTGCTGGCGCAGCCGGCGGATCGCGCCGAACGACAGCAGCAGGTTGAACACGCACAGCACCGCCAGCACGACCACCGCGGCCACCAGGTACGACATCGTTCCTCCCCCGTAGGTCGATCCGGCCCTCGGCCGGTCATCCGGTCGAGCGGTCCTCATTCATCGGTGAGCAGAGCGGCGGTCGGCAGCCGCCGGATCAGGATCGCCGGGACCAGTGCGGCGAGCACGGTCAGCAGCAACGCCGCCCCGGTCACGGCCAGCGCCAGCACCGCCAGCCGGCCGTCCACCCGGCCGACCAGCAGGGCGGCCGAGCCCAGGCCGGCGGCGACCCCGAGGACGCAGCCGAGCGCCCCGACGCCGAGCGCCTCGTAGATCAGCAACCGGTTAAGCGCGGAATCCGGCCAGCCGACCGCCCGGAGCGTGGCGAACTCGGCGGACCGTTCCCGCACGTTCAGGTAGAGCACGTCGGCCACGCCCAGCACGCCGAACAGCAGCACGCCGCCGACCGCCACCAGATCCACCCCGCGCACCTGCACGGAGACCGCCTGACCGAGCAGCGAGCCGACCATGCCGTCGTTGAACGCCCAGAGTGCGGCGGCGATCAGGGTCACCGCGCCGACGCCGGCCGCCAGGCTCAGCGCGCCGGCGAGGGTGCGCGCCGGCGTCCGGACCAGGTTGGCCGACGCCAGCCCGGCGACGGTCCGCGCCGCGGCCCGCCGGGCCGGCGCCGCGCTCGCCTGGAGCGCCTCGGCCGAGCGGGTACGGGCGGCCCGCAGTGCGGGCAGGGCGCTGGCCGCGGCGGTCAGCAGCACCGCGATCGGCACGCACAGCAGGGTCACCGTGCCGGAGACCCGTACGTCGGCCAGCCGGGCGAGCGGGCCCGACAGCGCGGCGCCGAGCAGCCCCGCGGTCAGCCCCAGCGCTGTGGTCTCGGCGAGGATCAGCAGGCTCAGTCGCCAGCCGGGCCAGCCGACGCAGGCCAGGATGGCCAGCTCGCGGCGCCGGGCGCGGACCGCTGTGGACACCGCGTTACCGACCAGCAGCGCGCAGACCACCAGCAGCAGCCCGAGCAGCAGGACGTTCTTGCGGTCGACGGCGGTGACGATCTCGGCCGCCACGCCCTTGCGGGTGCGCGCCTCCGACAGGGTGAGGTCGGGGCGGCCGAGCTGGCCGGCGGGCAGCAGCACCGGGGTGCGCACCGTCGAGCCGCCCAGCACGATCTCGACGGTCAGCCCGGTCTGCCGGACGATCTCGTCGGCCACCATCCGGACCCGTTCCCGGGCCACCTCGTCGAACCGGTCGATCCCGGCGACCCGGACCCGCACCGAGCTCAGCGGTGCGGCGGCCGACGTCGACCCGAGGCTCGCGTACAGCTCACCGGCCGCGGTCAGGCTGGTCAGCAGTCCGGGCGGACGGGGCGGGTAACCGAGCGGGTCGTCCCCGGGCAGCAGCGGTCGGTCGCCGAGCAGGCCCTGCGAGCGCGCGTCGGCGCCCACCGGCGGTGCCGGGTTGTAGAGGTCGAGGGCCTGCTGCGCGGCGCTGACGTCGACCGCGTCCGGCGCGAAGCTGCCCACCGGAGTGACCGACCAGTCCGACTGCCCGAGCAGACTCACCGGATCCGCCGTCCCGACGCCGCCCGCACCGAGCCAGGAGTCTCGCCACACGTCCTCGATCGTCGGGTCGGTCGCGTCCGATCCCGATCGGGGCAGCACCCGGGCGACCCCGTCGGGCTGCTGTGTGTAGGCCACCGGTCCGGGCCGGAGCAGGGCCAGGATGCCGGACAGCGGGGCCTGCCCGGCCAGGGCGCCGTCGAGTCGGGCGCGGTAGAGCCGCGCCAGGTCGTGCTGGACCGCCTGCGGCGGTGTCCTCGCCGCGTCGCGCAGCAGGGGCCAGAGCGCCTCCGTCGCGGTGCCGGGCACCCGCTCGGCGGTGGAGCCGGTCAGCCGGGACACGGTGAGGTCGATCCGTTCGTCCAGGGCGAGGTCGTCGGCGGCCAGCACCGGCAGCGTCCGGCCGGCCGGACCGGCGGTGGGCAGCGGGGAGAGCTGGGTGAACGGAGGGGCCGGGGCGACGGCATCGGTGCCGGTCAGGTAGCGGCCCTGGCGGACCGCCCGGTCCAGGCCGACCAGGCGCGCCTCGGCGGCCGGATCGATCCCGGCGACCAGCACCGGCACCACCGCTGGCAGCCGGACCTCCAGCCGCGCGGTGGCGGGAACGGCCGACGCGGGGCGGCCGCTGGTGAACACGGAGGCCAGCCGGAAGGTGCCGTCCGCGAGCAACTGGTACGCCAGCACGTCGCTGACCCTGGTCCGCCGGGCGTCGGGGTCGAAGCTGCTCGCCGCGGTCTGGCACACCTGCTGGCGTCGGCCGTCGGGTTGCACCTCCAGCGTGCCGCCGCCACCCGTGCCCGGGCACTCGGCGGCGGAGGTGGACTGGCTGATCCGGGTGCCGTCGGCGTAGACGTACACTCGCCCGCTCTGGTCGGCGAGCGGCACCAGGGGCCGCCGGGACACGTACACGTAGGTCGGCGCGGCGGTCAGCGTGCTCAGTCCGCGGTCGCCGCTGATCCGGGCGGCGATCTCGACGACCTGCCGCTCGGCCGACCGGTCGACCTGGTCGGTCACGTCCACCCGCAGGCCGGGACGGATGTCGGCGATCCCGAGGACCGCCAGCGGGGCGGCCACCTCGACGCCGGGGATCCGCTCGATCCGCCGCCACTGGTCCAGGCCGATGCCGCCGTAGGCAGCGGTGGGTCGGGTCTGGTCGAGCAGGCCCGCGGCCGGCTCCGACGGATGGACCAGGATGTCGTACGACGGCCGGAACTGCCCGTCGACGGAACCGCGGGCGACCAGCCGGGAGGTGCTGGCGGCGCCGGTGAGCACGGTGAACCCGGTGGTCGCGACCAGCACGGCGGCGAACACCGCCAGGCTGCGGCCAGGGGTGTTCCGCAGCTGTGACCAGACCATCCGCAACATGGGTGGGGTCGTCTCCGCTCGGGCAGGGCGGTCGTCCGGCCGGATCGGGCCGGCCGGACGCCCGTCATCGGTGCGATCGTGGTCGGGTCAGCAGCGGGTCGAGGTGGTGCGGCAGTAGCCGCAGGTCGTGCCGATGCTGTCGCAGCCCCGGCAGCAGTCCCGCACCCGGCGCAGACCGCCGCTGCAGCCGCAGTACTCGGTCCAGCAGGTGCAGGCGGCGGCCTGCGCGGTCACCTCCGGAACGAACATCCTGAGCACCCGGTCCGCCGCCGCTTCGAGCATTCGTACCATTTCCACTCCTTCTGATCGGCCTGTCGATGACGTCGATGGGACGGTTCCGTGTCGCGTCCGATTCCCGATCGCCTCACCCCCGTTTCCGCGCCGGTTCGCCGGCGCTAGACGATCCGTCCGTCGTGGATCCGGACGGTCCGGTCGCAGCGGTCCGCCAGCGACGTCTGGTGGGTCGCCATGAGCAGGGTCATGCCGTGCTCGTCGCGGAGCCGCCAGAGCAGGTTGATGATCTCTTCGCCGGTGGCCGAGTCCAGGTTGCCGGTCGGCTCGTCGGCCAGCAGCAGCCGAGGCCGGCCGACCAGGGCCCGCGCGATGGCCACCCGCTGCTGCTGGCCGCCGGAGAGCTGGGCGGGCTGGGCCCGTTCCCGGCCGGCCAGCCCCACCTCGGCGAGCAGGCTCCGGGCCCGCTCGACCTTGTCGAAGCTGGTCCGGTACGGCAGCAGCGGCGCGAGGACGTTGTCCACCGCGGACAGCGCGGGGAGCAGGTGGAAGCGTTGGAAGACGAAGCCGATTCCCCGGCGGTAGCGGGCGAGCCGCCGGCCGGACAGGCCGGTCACCTCCACGTCGTCGACGTCGATGCGCCCCTCGTCGGCGCGCTCGATGGCGCCGATCAGGTGCAGCAGGGTGGACTTGCCCGAACCGCTCGGGCCGGTCACCGCGACGGTGGCGCCGGCCGGCACCGCGAGGCTGATCCGGTCCGCGCCGACGATCGTTCCGTCACCCGAGCGGAACCGCTTGACCAGGCCGGTGACCCGGATCCCCGCGCCCCGCCCCGCCGGGCCGCCGCCGTCGGCGCTCATCCGGCACCGGGCAGCGGCCGGGCGGCGATCGGCCCGGGTCTGGCGGAGGTCAGGGATGCCGGAGCGGGCGGACGCCGCGAACCCCGAAATGGATGTCTCATCGCCCAGCCCCCGTATTGCTCGGCACGAAACAGGAAACTACATGACCGAACGTCAATTCATCAATCCACTGCGTCATCCGGCGCGGCGGCCACGGGCGGCACTCCCCCGGCCTGCCGGGCACGTCGGTGACGTGCCCGGCAGGCCGGGGGTGGCGTCAGCGCCGGTCGGTGAGGCGGAAGGCGTCGAGGACGGTCTGCTCGACGGTGTTGCCGGCCGCGTCCCGCGCGCTGGCCCTGATGCTGACCGTGCCCGTGGTGTCGGTCAGCCGGGGGACCTGGTAGCTCGCGGTGTAGTCGCCGCCGCCCTTGGCGGTCGTCGGGAGCTGTTTCCAGGTGACCCCGCCATCGGTGCTGATGGAGAGCGCGAGGCTCGTCACCGCCGGCGCGGCCGGCACCTGGTGGTACGCGCTGACCCGGAGTTGGTGGCGACCGGGAGCGGTGACCGCGTCGCCGAGGTCCGCGCCGGTGTCGTACCGCAGGAACAGCAGCGGGTCGGCGTGGCAGGGGCTGCCCGTCCCCTCGGCGCAGGTGAACCCCTTCGGCGGCTCGTACCGGGTCGGCGCGGCGGACGTGAAGTTCCACGTCGTCGTGGTCCTGCCGTTCTCGGCCGTCAGCCGGTATCGCCGGGCCGCCGCGGGAAGCTCGTACGTGGGACCCCACACGAGGGAGCTGGCCTGGGGTAGTTCCTGGCCGTCGGCGTACATGCGCACGTTCTGCGGCTCGAACACGTACGAGCCCATGATGTGGTTCGGCGCTGTCCCGGACACCAGGTTGGTGATCGGGTAGAACGTGTTGCCCTGCCGGCAGAAGGCGCAGATCTCGGTGGACCAGGCACCCTCCCACTTGCCGGGCTGGGCACGGAAGACCTGCGGGGACAGCTCGGCCGCGCCGGGCACCAGTGGCCGGGCGGTCCACCGTGCGGGGTCCGGCCCCGCCCGGTCCACGACGTCGATGGTGCGGGCACCCGGCTGCCCCCCGGAGGGCTCGTAGAACTGGAGCCGCACCAGGTCGGGCGAGACCGGGCCGCGGTAGGTGGTGAACCGGACGCTGTCGGTGAGGTAGCTGTACGGCACCCCGGCCACGGCGGTCTCGTTCGGCCGGAAGGCCGAGTAGACCAGGCTGGCCGGCTGCGCCCGGGTGCCGTGCAGCGAGGTGTCCACCGTGGCGACTTGCTTGTCGGTGACCTCGGTGTGCAGGGAGGCCGGGATCCGCCCCTCCTGGTAGGTGTGCAGGGTGTAGACGTACGGGCTGACCGCGTCGTAGCCCGCGATGTCGATCTTCACCGGGCCGCGACGCAGCAGGCCGCGCAGGTTCTCGGCCTCGCCCGCCGAGATGGCGGCGTACGGTATGTCGGCCACCTCCTGCGGGTGGAACCACCAGTCCGGCGGGACCGGCAGGGGGCAGGTCATGGTGGGCCACGGCCCTCCGGTCGAGGTCGCTTCGACGAGTACCGCGACGGCACCCGCGGCCCGCGCTCGCATCAGCTGCGCGGGTCCGACGTTGCACTGCCCGCCGGCGGGCTTGTCGGCGTCGATCCGCAGCAGGACGATCTTGCCCTTGGCCGAGATCCGGTCGTAGTCCGCGGTCCGCCCGAGCCCGCCGTCGACCAGTTGGTGGGTCTGCCGGCCGCTGAACCGGACCACCTCGAAGCCGGGGCCGCGGTACCAGTAGGTCGGCAGCATGGGCTTCAGGGCGACCCGCCCGGGGGTGGTGACCGCCATGGTCACCATCGGCTTGCCGAGCACCCAGTTGGTCCCGAGATGGAAGGTGCCGACCGTCACCGGAGGGCTGGGGATGGCCCAGAAACTGGAGTTGCCGTACCCGGTGAAGCTCAGGGTGCCGCCGCCCTGGCCGTTGCCGAAGGTGCGGAAGGTGGTCCGGGAGGCGACGAACGTCTCGGTCGGCCGGGGGGTGCCGACCGTCAACTGGCGGGCGGTGTCGGCGTCCCGCGTGATGGTGGTGTCGCCGGTGACGGTGACCTCCGGCAGTTCCAGGTTGAGCTGCTGGTCACGGCCGTCGAGCCGGAAGAGCGCGTGGCCACTGGCCTGGTAGGTGCCCGGCGGGACCTCAAACGTCGCCTCGAAGGTGGTGCACGGATCGCTGTCCAGGCAACGCGCGCTGACGGATTCGTACGCGGACCCGACCGCGTTTCCGGCGACCTGCGCGAGCAGGAAGCCGAACATCGGGCAGATGGTCATGAGGCGGACGCCGCAGTAGAAGGCGTCACCGTTCTTCCGCTTGTAGGTCTGGGTGACCCGGTACGTCGGCTGCCCGGTGTCGGTCTGCGGCTCGGCCTCCGCCGAGCGGAGCCCGGTGGGCCAGAGCGCCACCGCGTCGCCGCTGAGCTTCGGGGTGACCCGGTCGAACAGGTAGTCGCTCAGCTCGCCGACCCCGGTGTCGCCCTTGAAGCCGGCCCAGAACGCGGCGGCCTGGCGCGGTTCGATGCGCAGGTCGACCGTGCCGTGGTCCGGGTGCTTCGCGGCCGTCGTCACGCCGGGCAGGCCCGACACCCGCTTGTCCAGCGCCGCCGCGTCCAGCCGGTCACCGTACTTGACGGTGACGCCGAGCGGCGTGTTCCCACCGCGCTCCACCTGGGCGGCGAGCCAGGCCACGTCGAAGATCTTCCGGTCGATGACACCGCTGGCGACCAACGCCTGCACGTCTCTCGGCAGCGCGTGCAGGCGGGTGTCCGTCCCGCCCGGTCCGGTCCGGACCTCGACGTCGATGCTCGGGCGGGTGCCGTCGGCCCGCGCCGACGGGATGGCGGTGACGGTGTAGCGACCGCCGTCGCGGGTCAACGTCACCTCGTCGCCGGTGATCAACGTGACCCGGTAGCTCGCCCTGGTCAGCCCGGGCAGCGAGACGGTCCGCAGCCCGTCGGCTGCCGCGGCGGCTCCGGCCGGCGCCGGAGCGGTCGGCTCGTCCGGCCGCGCGGCGGCGCCGGCCGTCCCGAGCAGGGTCAGCGCCGCCGTGGCGGCGACGAGCAGGCGTATCCGATGTCTCCTCCGCGGGCGGAGGTTGCTGGGTGAGGTGTTCACGAACGTCTCCTTGCGGCAGGTGAGCTGATGGCGGTACGCGGCGCGGTACGGCAGGTCAGCCGCCGGCCCGCACCAGGGACCAGTCCTGGGTCACGACCGCGTCCTCGCGGACCGGGATCGTCGCGGTGGCGGTCTGGTAGCCGGTCGCGCTCGCGGTGAAGTCGGTGCGGCCGACCGTGGAGCTGAAGACCCAGTACAGGCCGTCGCCGACGGCCGGATCCACCGGCGTGGTGACGCCCGTGCCGGCCTCCCGGGGGTGTCCGGTCCGGGCCACAGTCGCGAAGACCGGCGCCCCGGTGTCGCGGTCGTCGACGAAGCCGACGACCAGCCCGCCCTCGACCGGTCGGCATGCGCGGGTGCCCACGAACACGTTGTCGACCGCCCACCACCAGGCGTCGCGGCCCTGGTAGTGGAACCGGATCCGGACGTCCTCGCGGCCGGCCGCCTGTGGCAGCGGCAGGGTGACCTTCCCCAACGCGTGGTCGCTGGTCTGCCGCCACACGGTCTTCCAGGTCCGGCCGCCGTCGGTGCTCAGGTCGACGTCGGCCCGCTGGCTGTCGTCGTCCGGGTAGTAGGAGGTGTGGAAGGTGAGCTGCGGGGCGGCGTCGCCGGAGAGGTCGATCACCGGAGAGGTCAGCTTGGTGTCGTACCGCTTCCCGCCGCCGGTCGCCGAGTCGGCGACGGCGAACCTGCCGTCGCCGCCGTCGGGCACCGGCCGGGAACCGGGGTTGTCGAACCGCCAGCCCGGCCTGCCCGAGATCTGCCAGCCGTTACGGGTACCGGTGTCGGCCCAGTCGTCGAAGTCCTCGCTGACACCGCTCCACCGGTAGCCCGGAGCGGTGCAGGCCGACTCGTCGACGGTCAGCGCCGCGTCCTGGACCAGATCGGCCGCACCCAACTCGAACGTCCGCTCGGCGGCCTGGTAGCCGGGGTACTGGGCGGTGACCCGCATGGTGTACGACGCGGACCGGGGCAGCCTGACGCTGTACCGGCCGGTCACCGGATCGGTGAAGACCGGCCCGAGTGGGTAGCCGTCGATGACGAGCTTGGCGTACAGCGGCCAGCCGTGCCCCGAGCCGTCGGTGACGGTGCCGCTGACCGTGCTCATCGGCTGGGCGACCAGCCTGACGTCGGCCGTCGTGGTCTCGCCCTCGCGGACCTGCGCCTGCGCCATGCCGGGGGCATAGCCGTACTTACGCACCCCGATCGTGTAGCTGCCGACCGGCAGGGCACCGGACTGGTAGGCCCCGTCGGCGTCGGTGGCCACCTCGCGACTGACCGGGCCGGTGATCGTGACGGTGGCGCCGGGCAGCGGCTTGGCGGTCCCGGCGTCGCTGACGGTGCCGCCGATCCTGCCGGTCGGGCCGCGCGGTACCTGCTTCAGCAGTGCGAGCGCGTCCAGTCGGCCCTCACCGAAGGCGTTGTTGTCGTCGTCGGTGCCGCCACACTGACCGTCCGGGTTGTCGATGGCCGTGCCGTCCAGCAGGGACCGGGTGCCGGCGATGTCGCCCACCATGGACGTGGCCGCCGACCAGGCCAGGGCGATGGCGCCCGCCGCGTGCGGGGCCGCCATCGAGGTGCCGTTGAGGTTGGCGTACGTGTTCCCCGGCATGCTCGACCGGACGTTCACGCCCGGCGCGGCGACGTTCGGCTTGATCTCGCCGTCCTGGCCGGCCCCCTTGGAGGAGAACCCGGCGATGGTGTGGCCGGAGTCGTACGCGCCGACCGAGTAGTTGATCTTCCGGCTGCCCGGGGCGCCACTCGTCCGGCAGCCCGGTCCGTTGTTGCCGTTGGCCCACACGCCGAAGATGCCGGACGCGGTCCACGCCAGGCTGATGTCCTCCAGGAACGGGGCGTCCGACGGGGTGGTGGTGCCCCACGAGTTGTTGATGATGTGCGGGCGCTTGCTGGCGTCCGGGTGCTGCCCGTTCAGGTCGGTCGGCTCCAGCAGCCACTGGCCCGAGCTGATCAGCGCGGCGTCGTCCGGGCAGCAGCCGTTGGCCGTGATCCAGCGGGCTCCCGGGGCCACCCCGATCTGGTTCCCGGCGCCGTCGTCGCCGACCATGGTGCCCAGCGTGTGGGTACCGTGCCCGTCGCTGTCACAGGGCGCGCCCCCGCAGGTGCCGGCCGCGTCGAACCAGTTGTAGTTGTGGTCGAACACGCCGTCGCCCTTGTTGCCGCGGTACTGCCGCACCAGGGCCGGGTGGTCGAACTGGGCTCCGGTGTCGATCGAGGCCACGGTGATGTCCTCACCGCGTACGCCGAACTGGCTCCACACGTCGTCGGCGTTGATGTCGGCGACGCCCCACTCGACCGCGTCGGCCGCCTTCCGGGCGACGCCCTTGGTGACCGGCGGTGGGCTGACCGTGAACGACGGCAGCAGCGAGCTGACCTCGCGCTTGGCGGCCAGCCGCGCGGCGAGGTCCGCACCGCCGGTCACCTTGATCGCGTTCGTCGCCCAGAAGCTCCGGTACGTCACGCCGGAGGCGGTGAGTTCCTCGCGTACCGCCCGCTGACTCTCGTCGGCGGCCCGCTTGAGCGCCCTGGCCACCGCCGTGCCGCGCGCGTTCCAGTCGGTGATCGCACTGGCCGCTGCCAGGTCCGCCTTCGCGTCGAAGTAGACCCAGAAGTCCACCGGCGCCTGCCCGGCACCGAGCTGGGCCTGCAACTGTGGGCGGATCTTGGCCTGCGCCGCGGCCGCCGTCTCCGGGTCCGCAGTGGCCGACGGGAGCGCGGTGGCGGCGCCGTTGAGGGCGAGCACCGTGGCCACGGCGGCCACCACGACTGTCGTGATTCTTCGTCTCGGATGGGCAAGGCGCATAGGGGCTCCTCGTCTGGGAGGACGGAGAGGACGCCGGCCGGCACTGGTCACAGCGGCAGGTATCGGTCGTCGTCCTCGACGTCGGTCTCGTCGCCCGGTCCGGCCCCGGGACGGGACTCGACGGGTGCGTCGGCCGGGCGCGCGGCCTCCGACGGCGTCGTCTCGTCCTGGTCAGGGTCTTCTCGATGCGGCATGCCAGCATCGTGGTCAACCGCGCGACGGTGCTGCGATCCCTCAGGTGAGGGAAACAACCTCGGGGGTCAGTCCCCCGGGGTCGGGCCGGGCTCGCAGACCAGTCCCGTAGCGATCGCCCGGGCGGAGAGTGCCGCGCGCGAGGAGACCCCCAGCTTGCGCATCGCCGACTTCATCTGGCTGGCCACGGTGTGGTGTGAGCGGTGCAGGGCGTCGGCGATCTCCCGGTTCGTCCGCCCTTCGGCCGCGAGGGCGACGACCTCCAGTTCACGGGGGGACAGCTCGGACCCGTAGCCCTTCCGGCCGCCGCGCCACACCCGCGGCACCGGGCGTCCGTGCGCGCGCAGGGTACGGGCGACCCGGTCCACGTCGAGACTCGCCGGCAGGGACGACAGTCCGCTCAGCACCTCGGTGAGCAGGTCGAGGCCGGCCGGGACGGCACCGGCCCGGATCAGGCACGCGGCCTGCCGCTCCCGGGAGAGCGCCGCGCTGTACGGCCGGGGAAGCGCCGCCCACGCCGCCGCGGCCTGCCCGAACAGGTCCGCCGCCGAGGTGTGGTCGCCGGTGGCCTCGGCGAGCAGGCCCCGGCAGTCCAGCACGGCGGCCTGCGGTGCCGGCAACTGCCCGTTGCGCAGCCCGCGGGCGAACGCGTCCACCAGATCCTGGGCCGGCGTCACCGCTCCGACGGCGAGCAGCGCCCGGACCCGGGCCGGCACCACGTCGGTGCCCCAGAGCCAGACCCCTTTCTCCGCGACGACCTCGCAGGGGTCACGAGAGATCGTCAACGCCTCGTCGGGCCGGCCCTCGCGCAGCCGGATCTGCACCAACGTCGCCACCGCCTCCGCGACGGTGTCCCAGGCGCCGGCGTCACGGGCGCCGGCCACGGCACGCTCGAGCTCCCGGGCGGCCTGGACCAGGTCGCCGGCCGCCATGCGCAGCAGGCCACTGATCATGATGGGCTCGACCCGGCTGACCGGGTGGAGGTCGTCCGTGTCCGCCAACGCCGCCGCCCGCTCCGCGAGGCCGTCCCAGGCGCCGGTGAACCAGTCGAGGTGCAACTGGGTGGAGTCGATGAGATCGGTGATCCGGACCTGCTCGTACGCGACCGCGAGTCGACGCCCGGTGGCGAGCCACCGGCCCGCCTCCGGGTACCGCCCCCAGCGCATGGCCCCGTCACCGATGTTGAGGTATCCCACGGTGATGATGCGGCGGTCCCGGACGGTGCGGGCCGCGGCCGGGATCTGCCCGGCCTCCGCCCAGCCACGCTGGTCACCGAGTTGCAGCAGGGCGGCCGCCCGGCCGGCCGCGACCCGTAGCCGGTCCGACGGCTCCAGTGACCGGGCGAACTCCGCCGCCCGGTCCAGCCAGGTCAGGTGCCGGGCCGCCGGTGAGCGGCCGCGCGGCCAGCCGAGCAGCATCATGGCGACGGCGGGTGAGGCCCGCCCACGATCGAGGTGCGGCAGCGCCCGTTCCAACTCGGCGTGCGCCTCGTCGAACTCCTCCATGTCGTTGAGGATCCGGGCGAGCTGGAACCGGAGGTTCGCCGCTACGCTCGGATCCGGGGTGCCCCGGTCGAGCACCCGGCGTACGGCGGCGGCGAGGTCCCGCAGGCGGCCCGGACCGGTGAAGGAGCCGAACGGCACCTTCTCCACCAGCACGCACATCTGCTCGGCCGGCACGTCGCCGTTGGTCAGCACATCGTGCAGCAGGGCGCCGGCGGTCGTCTCGTCGCCGGTCTCCAGCGCCACGTCCGCGGAGAGTTCCGCGTACCTGCCCCACCTCGTGCCGTCACCGGCGTGGCGGAAGTGCCGCGCGAGCTGCGCCAGCGGTCGTGGGGTCACGGTTTCGAGCACCCGCCCGGCGCGCTCGTGCAGCGTACGGCGCTCCCGCTCGGGGATGGCGTCGTAGATGGCCCGGCCGGCCAGCACGTGGCGGAAGGACACCCGGACGTGGTCGCGGTGGTGCAGCAGGCGGTGCGCGACGGCTTCGGCCAGCCCGGCGGCGAACTCGGCCGGTGGCAGGTCGCTGATCCGCGACAGCAGATGCTCGGCGATCGGGTCGGCGACGACCGCGGCGGCCCGCAGCACCGACCGGGTGGCGCCGTCGAGACGGCTGGCGTGCTCCAGCACGGTGTCCCGCACCGTCGGCGGAACCACTATCTCGTCCAGCGGCAGCCGCTTCCAGCCCTGGTCACGGCGGACGAGATCGCCGCGCCGGGCCATCAGTCGCACGCACTCCTCCACCGCGAGTGGCACCCCGTCGGTGTGCGCGTGCAGGTGCTGGGCGAACTCGTCGGAGAGCCGCTGGTTGGCCAACATCGAGGAGGCGAGCACCGCGGTCTCGGACAGGCCGAGCGGGTTGAGGACGAGTCGGAGCCGCGCACGGTGCGGCCGGAGGCGTCCCGACAGGTGCAGCAGCCAGGGGTCGTCGACTAGGTCCTCCGGCCGGTAGGCGATCACCAGGCTGGGCCCCTGGCCGGGCCGGCCGGCCAGGAACAGCAGGAACTCCCGGGTCGCGTCGTCGGACCACTGCGCGTCGTCGACGACGAGCAGGTTCACGCCCAGCTTGTCGAGCAGTTCGGCGAGCGCGCGGAGCACCCGGTGACGCGCGGCACTGGCGTCCTCGGCCGGCTCGGGCGCCGGCGGCAGGTGCTCGGCCCACTCCGGGAACAGCGGTCGCAGGGCGCCGGCCAGGCCGCTGAGACGCAGGTTCGCCACCGTGTCGACGTCGGTGGCCAGCAGCGCCTCGACGATCGGTCCCAGGGTGTACGGCTCGCGCAGCGGCGGGCAGACCGCCGTCAGGACGGCATGGGCGGTGCCGGCGGGAGACGATAGGAACTCGTCCAGGAGGCGGCTCTTGCCGACCCCGGCCTCGCCCTCGATCAGCACCAGCGCCGAGGCGTTGGTGAGCACCTGGCCCAGCCGGGCGAGGTCCCCGTCGCGGCCGATCAGCAGCGGCGCCGCCACCCCACCGACGTCCAGATCGGCCGCACCGGAGTGGGGAGCGACCTCGCCGACCACCACCGCCCCCTACAGCTCGCCTGTTCACGCGTCCACAGTTGCCAGTGATCATCGTTCAGGTGGTCGCCCGCAGCAACCGTCGTCCCGCGCCGGGCGGGATGGCCGTCGCCGCGTACCGGGCTGGGCGGGAGAAGATGCGTCAGAGCCAGCCGCGGTCGCGGGCCTGCCAGCCCAGCTGCATCCGCGACCGCGAGTTGGTCAGCTCCATGAGGTGCTGCACCCGGCGGACCACTGTGCGGCGGCTCACCCCCAGCCGCGCGCTCACCGCCTCGTCGGTCAGGCCGGCGACGAGCAGGGACAGCAGGTGCCGGTCGGCCGCGGAGACCGCCGTGGCGGCGGCCAGGTCGGCGGAGTCGGCCACGGACAGCGGCGTGGCCTGGTTCCAGACGGTCTCAAAGAGCGCGATCAACGCGTCGAGCAGGCCGCACGGATGCACCAGCAACGCCGCGTCGTGCGCCGAGCGCGTCCAGGCCAGCGGCAGCAGGGCCAGCTCCCGATCGGCGACGGCGAGCTTGGTCGGCAGGCCGTGCGCCAGGCGCGCGTGCTCGCCCTCCTGCACGTGGACGACGACGCTCGCCACGAAAGCGGGGTCGGTCAGGGCGTCCACGTCGTACACGGCCCGGTAGGTGATCCCGGCGGCCTGCCGTTCGAGCTGCTGCCGGTTCACGTCCTTCGGCACCGCGTACGGCGGCGCGACCAGCACCCGCATCTGTTCACGGGCGGTGCGTTGCAACCGGTCGAAGGCCTGCGCGACCGCCGCCCGGCCGGACACGATCTCGATCAGCTCCTCGGTACGCCGATTGCTGGCCCGGCTGCGCGCCTCCTGCGCGAGGCGGTGAGCGGCCGCGCGTACTCCCTCCAGCTCCTCCTGGCGGCGGCGGACCTGCTGTTCCACCGCCAGCTCCGGAGGGACCGGGACGACCCGCTCCTCGGGGGCCGGGGTGTGGTGCACGAAGCCCTTGCGCTGCAGGGAGAGCACCGCGCGGCGCACCTGGGCGGGGCTGAGTCCGGTCCGGGCGGTCAGCTGCGGCAGCGTCGCACCGCCCTGGCGGACCAGCGCGAGGTAGGCCGACTCCTCGGCCGCGCTCAGCCCGGCCGGTCCAAGCACGATGGTCCTCCCTGGCGCATCTGGGCCATGTCACAGCTGCGCTGACTCTAGATCCTTTACGGTGCCGCTGACGAGGTGTGACGCTGCCTGCCGTAGGGCCGGCACGTCGAAGGGGGCCTCGTGTTCAGCTCATTACGGAGGGTGCTCGTCGCGGCGGTGGCGGCGGTCACCGTGGTCGCCGTCACGCCATCGACCGCGGCGGCCGTGGCCGCTGACGCAGTTGCGCCAACCGCGACTCCCGGCTCGGTGTACACGGTCACGCTGATCAACGGTGATGTCGTCCGGCTCACCCGGTTCGCCGACGGCCGGCAGGAGGCGACCATCGACGACCGGGGCCGGCCCGACCGGCACGGCTTCCGACTGTCCCACCGCGACGGTGACGTCTACGTGGTGCCGGACGAGGCGGTTCCGTACGTCTCCACCGGCGTGCTGGACGAGGCGCTGTTCAACGTCACGGATCTCGTCGCCGACGGTTACCACGACGCGGCGAGCCCCACCCTTCCGCTGCTCGTGGCCGGGGCGCCCGCCACCGCCGGCGCCCGCGCAGCGGTGCCGGACACCCCGCCCGGCGCCACCCGGACCCGCGTGCTGCCCAGCATCGGCGCGGTCGCGGTCACCGGACGCAAGTCGCAGGCGCGGGCGCTCTGGGCGGCGCTGACCACCGGGCCGCGTACCCTCGCCGCGGGCGAACGGCGGGTGTGGCTGGACCGTCGGGTCCGCGCCGACCTGGTCGACAGCGTGCCCCAGATCGGCGCGCCGGCCGCGTGGAAGGCCGGATACGACGGCCGGGGCGTCACCGTGGCGGTGCTCGACAGCGGCTACGACCCCACCCACCCGGACCTCGCCGGCCGGGTGGCCGCGACCGCGGACTTCACCACCGAGGGCGGTACGGCGGTCGACCGGTTCGGGCACGGCACGCACATCGCCGCGACCATCGCCGGCAGCGGAAAGGCCGGCCGCGCCGGCGGCCGGGGCGTGGCCCCGGGCGCCCGGCTGCTGGTCGGCAAGGTCCTCGACGACTCCGGTTACGGCGACCTCTCCTGGGTCATCGCCGGCATGGAGTGGGCGGTACGCCAGGGCGCCCGCGTGGTCAACCTCAGCCTCGGCGCGCCGTCGTACGGCGGCCCGGACCCGGTCAGCGAGGCGGTCGACGCGTTGACCGCCAACTCGGACACGCTCTTCGTGGTCAGCGCCGGCAACTCCGGCCCCGGGCCGCAGACCGTCGGCACGCCGGGCATCGCCACCGCCGCGTTGACCGTGGGGGCGGTGTCCAAGCAGGACGCGCTCGCGGACTTCTCCAGCCGGGGCCCGCGCCTCGACGACGGTGCGGTCAAGCCCGAGATCACCGCGCCCGGTGTCGGGATCGTGGCGGCCCGGGCGGCGGGCACCTCACTCGGCCAGCCGGTCGACCGGTCCTACACCGCGATGTCCGGCACCTCGATGGCGGGGCCGCACGTGGCCGGCGCGGCCGCGCTGCTCGCCCAGGCCCGTCCCGACTGGCGGCCCGAACGACTCAAGGCCGCGCTGGTCGGCACCGCCGAGCCGGTCGGCACGGCACCGGTCTGGGCGCAGGGTGTGGGCCGGCTGGACGTCGCGGCGGCGCTGGGCCAGACCGTTCAGGTGGACACCGCCAACGTCGTGCTCGGGCAGGTGCCGGCCGGGTCCGACCCGCGCGGCGCCGACGTGGTGTACCACAACACCGGCCGGAAGCCGGTCACCCTCGACCTGGCAGTGGCCGCCACCGACGCCGGTGCCACCGGCCGGGCCGCCGCGCTGACCGTCACGCCGGCCCGGCTGACCATCGCCGCCGGCGGACGGGCGACGGCGACCGTACGGCTGGACACCGCGGCCACCAGGCCGAACCAGTACGCCGGGGTGCTCACCGCGACCGCCGCCGGACTGCGGCTGCGGACCCCGGTCGGCCTCAGCGTGACCCCGCCGATGCGCACCCTCACCATCGAGGCGACCAACCGCGACGGTCGCCCGGCCACCGGCTTCCCCGACCGGGCGGAGCTGTGGAACCTGGACACCGGCGTGCAGCACTACGGGTTCTTCGCCGACGGCCGGGCGACGGTGGAGCTGCCCGCCGGGCGGTACTCGCTGATGGCGCTCGTGCACAGTCTGGACGCCGGTGGCACCGAGAAGGACGTCACCGTGGCGGGCGACCCGGAGCTGCTCGTCGACGCGGACCGTACCGTGCGCCTCGACGCGCGGGCCGGCAACGAGATCCGGATGGACGTCGCGGACCCGACCGTGATCAGCCGCGGCGCCATCTCGTGGCAACGTACCGCCGGGAGCAGGTCGAACCTGTCCGGCTGGGCGTACAACCCGGCCAACGTCCAGCGGATCTACGCGGTGCCGACCCAGCCGGTCTCCACCGGCACCTTCCAGTTCTTCAGCCGGTGGGATCTCAGCGCCCCCGAGCTGACCGCCGAGGTGACCGGTGCCGGCGGCTTCCGGCTGGCCCGCCCGCTGCCGGTGGAGTACGCGCCGTTGCTCGACGGCACCCACACGCTGCCGCTGGTCGACGGCGGCGACGGCGGGCCGGCCGGGCTGGCCGGCGCCCGCGGCGCGGCGCTGCTGCTGCGGTACGTCGGCGACGAGGCGGTCGCGGAGCAGCTGCGGGCCGCGGCGGCGGCCGGCGCTGTGGTCGTGCTCCTCGCCCGGGACGAGCCCGGAAAGATCTACGCGAGCGGCTACGGTTCACCGGTACCGGCCTACCAGGTCGAGTACGCCGACGGCCAGCGGCTGCGCGAGCGGTTGGCGGCGGGCAAGGTGACCGTCGAGCTGACCGGTGTGGCGACCAGCCCCTACCACTACGACCTGCTGTTGGCCGAGCCCGACCGGATTCCGGCCGACCTGCACTACACGTCGCGGGAACTGGCGCTGGCCACCGTGGACAACGAGTTCCACCAGCACGCGCCGGAGATGCGGGCGCTGGACTCGCGGGCCGGCTACCCGGACGGGGTGAGCGTCGCGTTCAGCTTCAACCGGTCGGTGACCGCGGGCCAGCGGCGTACCGACCACGTCAACACCGGCGGGGTGCTCTGGCGCGCCCAGGCCACCGCCGAGGGCGAGAACCGGCAGGGCACCCAGGGCACCATGTACGGCCCGCTGCGGGCGTACCGGCCCGGCGAGCGGACGCGTGAGGTGTGGTTCCCGGCCCTGACCCGGCCCGCCATGCCGGCGGGTGCGCCGAACTATCCGTACGGGACGCCGGTCAACCGGTGGCACGACACGATCCGGGTGGCCGTGCCGCAGTACGCCGACGGTGACGCGGCGGCGTACGGCTGGATCGACGGCGGCTCCGACCGGGCCCGGTTGACGTTGCGCCGCGGTGACCAGGTCGTCGGCACCACCACCGGATCGTCGCAGCAGTTCACGGTCGGCCCGGGCAACCGGACCTACCAGCTGACCCTGGACGTCGCCCGGGATCGGTTCCCGGAGCGGGTCTGGTGGACCACCTCGACCGCGACCTCCACCACCTGGACGTTCCGCTCCGGGCGGCCCAAGGGCGATGAGTCGCAGGTGCTGGCGCTGCCGCAGCTCCGCTACGACCTGCGGACCGACCTGTCCAACGCGGTCCGCGCCGATCGGCCGTACCGGCTGTCGCTCAAGCCGGGTTACCAGCCGGGCGCGACCGGACCGGGACGGTTCGAGGTCACCGTGTGGGTGTCCTACGACGACGGCGCCCACTGGCGGAAGGTGCCCGCCCGAGGCACCGGCACGGTCACGGCGACCATGCCGGCCGCACCGGCGGACGCGCGGTTCGCCACGGTCCGGGTCACCGCCACCGACCGCGCCGGCAACCGCATCGACCAGACCATCACCCGGGCCTGGAAGGTGCTGCCCTGACCTCACCCGTCGGACGGGTCGGCCGCGTCACCGCGGCGGTGCGGGCTCGACCGGCACCGTGGACAGCGCTGCTCCGGTCGCTGTCCACGACCGGCGGTGCCGGGCGACCCCACCCTCGTCGCCCGGCACCGCCCACGCCTCGGATCGACGACGTTCTCGGCAACGCACCGTTCAGTCAGGGTTCAGGATCGGAGGTGCGGTCCGGGACCGGGGTGGTGGGGGTGCCGCCCGAGGTCGCGTCGGTCTTCGTGTAGAGGATCTCGCGGGCCTGTTCGGCGGCGCGGATGATGCTCTCGCCGACGAAGTCGACGAAGCGGGCGATGTTCTCCAGGCGGATGGCGGCCGGGGTGTGGGAGCCGAGGACGCGGACGCCCTGCCGTGCGGTCTCGGCGAGTTGGGCGTGGGATCGGGCGCTGGCGATCATGGACTGGTACCAGACGTCGTTGTCGACGACGTAGCGCTCGCGGCGGCGTTCGTCGCGTTCCCGGCGGATGAGGCCCTGGCTTTCGAGGAACGTGGTGGCCTTGGAGATGGACGCCGGACTGACCTGGAGGTGCCCGACGAGTTCGGAGGCGGTGAGGCTGCCCGCGTCGGCGGTGAACAGGCAGGTCAGCACCCGGGACATCATCTTGGGCAGGCCCTGCTGCATGAGGAGGGTGGTGAACGTCTCCTCGTACTCGCGCACCGCCTCGGCGTCGCGTCCGTGGGCCTGCGTGGGCACCGGCTGCGCGCGCGGGGCGGTCTGCCGGCGCCGGCGGGTGCGGCGTTCGGTGGCGCGGTGGGCCAGGTCGGCCCGGTAGGCGGTGGGGCCGCCGTTGCGGATCACCTCACGGGTGATCGTCGAGGTGGGGCGGTCGAGACGTCGGGCGATCTCCGCGTAGGCGAGCCCGTCGGCCAACCCCAGCGCGATCTGCTGGCGTTCCTGCTGGGTGAGCCTGCCCCCCGGCATCGCGATCTCCCTCTGCCGCCTGCGTGACGCCGCCAGCTTAGCGTTCACTGGCCATTCATTGCAACGAACCGGTCGATGTTCGTTGCGTTAGAAGCAGAGCCGTTGCAACGATTATCGGCCGTTTACCTGGGATAACGCGGATAGCTCGCAACGAACGTGTTGCTCGGTTGTTGAATGCAACGTAGCGTTTCCAGCATCGGAAAGGCCGAGCAGGCAAGGAGAACATCATGCAGACCTTCGACACCCCCAACCCCATCTCCGCCGTCTTCGACATCCCCGCGGGGCGCATCCAGGTCATCGCCGCCGACCGGACCGACACCAGCGTGGAGGTCCGGCCCGCGGACCCCGCGAAGAGCCGCGACGTGAAGGTGGCGGAACGCACCACGGTCGAGTACGGCGACGGCGTCCTGCGGATCGAGGCCTCGGCGAAGAACCAGCTCCTCGGTAGCTCCGGATCCATCGAGGTGACGGTCCAGCTGCCCGCCGGCTCGCGGGTCACGGCGAAGGCGGCCAGCGCCGAGTTCCGGGGCGTCGGCCGCGTCGGCGACGTCACCTTCGACGGCGCACACGGTGCGGTCAAGGTCGACGAGGCAGCGAGCGTCCGGCTCGCCACCGCCGGCGGTGACGTCGAGGTTGGCCGCCTCAACGGCCCCGCCGAGATCAGCACCGGAAAGGGCGACATCCGGATCGCCGAGGCCGTGCGCGGCAGGCTCGTGCTGCGCACCCAGGCCGGCGACGTGTCGGTCCAGGCCGCCCACGGGGTTTCCGCCTCCCTGGACGCCGGCACCGGCTACGGCCGGATCACCAACGCGCTCATGAACGCCGAAGGCGCCGGCGCCGAACTCGACATCCGCGCGACCACCGCCTACGGCGACATCATCGCCCGCAGCCGCTGAGGAGCAGGAGCATCCAACCAGTCGGAGCGTCCCGGAACAGTCCGACCGACACGGCTCGACGAGGTGAACACGGCGCCAGTCGCCGCGTACCGAAGGCGCGCGCGAAAGTACCTAAGCGCGTCAGATTCGCCGTCGGTTCGGGGGTCATAGCGTGGTGGTCACCAGGAAGCACGACCACTGAGGAGACGACATGAGCGACATCACGGAGCTGGTCCAGCGCTACCTCGCCGCTTGGAACGAGACCGACGCCGCCGCGCGACAGGCCGTTCTCCAGGAGGTCTTCGCCGACGACGCGGTCTACACCGACCCGCTGGTGTCGGTGCGGGGCAGGGACGGGCTCGACGCGACCATCGCGGCCGTCCAGGGGCAGTTCGGCGGGCTGGTCTTCAGCCTCGGCGGCGCCGTGGACACCCACCACGACATCGCGCGGTTCACCTGGCACCTGGGCCCCGAGGGTGCCGAGCCGGTCGTCGTCGGCTTCGACGTCGCGGTGATCGGTGACGACGGGCGGATCCGCCAGGTGCTGGGCTTCCTCGACAAGGTGCCGGCCGGGATCTGAACACCTCGGGGGTGGACCGCCAGGCCGGTCCGCCCCCGGTCGTGGACGCAACAGAGGGAGGAACCATGACCGCCTACGTGATCGCGCATCTTCGTGACCCGGAGGAACTCCACCCGCAGGTACTGGAGTACATGGAGCGGATCCAGGCGACGATGGACCCGTTCTCCGGTCGCTTCGTCGTGCACGGCGGACCGGTCGACGTTCGCGAGGGCAACTGGCCCGGCAGCGTCGTGATGCTCCAGTTCCCGTCGGCGGAGAACGCGCGGAACTGGTACGAGTCGGCGGCCTACCAGGAGATCCTGCCGCTGCGGACGGACCACCTGGAGGGCGAGGTGATCATCGTCGAGGGCGTCGGGCCCGACCACGACTCGGCCGCGATGGCCGCCGAGCTGCGGAACGGCTCCGGAGCAGGTCAGCCGGGGACGTCGTAGTTGAAGCCGAAGGCGCGCGCACCGGTCCGCGTACGGGGCCGGTGGCTCGTCTTCGGTCCGAAGGCGACGTAGGAGCCCGGGCCGTGGGTGCGGTCGCCCTCGATGACCTCGCCGCGCACGACGAAGTACGCCTCGCCGTAGGTCTCGTGCACGTCGAGGTCGGGCCACTCGGCGCCCGGGGCGAGGTCGATCACCCACGTCCTGATCCCCGGCGGGCCCGGGAGCGCCCGTACCTGGACGCCGGGACCCAGCTCGACCGGCGGGACCTCGTCGACGTCCACGGCCATCATCTGCCCAGCCAGCACCTGTTCCGCGGTGGTCATCCGGACAAGATCTCACAGCCCGAGCTGCCCGGCGAAATCCTTGAGTTCGCCGCGGGAGGTGACGCCGAGCTTGGGGTAGGCCTTGTAGAGGTGGTAGCCGACGGTCCGGTGGCTGAGGAACAACTGCGCGGCGATGTCGCGGTTGGACAGGCCCTGCGCGGCGAGCCGGGCGATCTGCAGTTCCTGCGGGGTCAGCCCGGCCGCCACGCCGTCGCCGGGTGTGGGGCCCTGGTCCTGGACGCCGGTCGCGGTCAGCTCGGCACGGGTACGGGCGGCCCACGGCCGCATGCCGAGCCGGTCGAAGACCTCCACGGCGGCCTGCAACGGCCCGCGCGCCTCGGCCTTGCGCCGGGCCCGACGCAGCCACTCCCCGTACAGCAGCGCGGTCCGGGCGTACTCCAGTGGGCGGCCGTCCCGGTCGTGCCGGTCGAGGGCCGCCGCGTAGAACGCCTCGGCCTGGTCGTCTACGGCGAGCAGCCCACGGCAGCGCAGCACGAGCGCGTCGGCCCACGGTTGCCGGACCGACCCGGCCCATCGCGCGAAGCGTGCCAGCGGTTCGGCGGCACGCTCCGGTTCGCCCACCCGGACGGCCGACTCCACCAGGTCGGGAATGGACCGGGTGGCGCAGATGTGATGCCGCATCGGCTCCCGGTTCAGGCGCTCGAACCGGGCGAGCGCCGCCTCGGCGCGGCCGAGGCCGAGCTCCAGCAGCCCGAGCGACCAGTACGCCCACGGCGCCCCGGCGGAGATGGCCGCCGCGGTGGCCCCCGCCAGTGCCTCCTCGGCGTTGCGCCGGCAGGCCGCCTCCTCCCCGGTGGCCGCGTCGAGGTAGGCGAGCACGCTGCTGAACTGGCTGACCCACTGCTGCTGGCCGGTGTCGCGGGCGAGCCCCAGCGCCTCGGTCGCGGTGGCGAGCGCGTCCCGGTGCCGTCCGGCGAACACCTCGCCCTCGGCGGCGAAGAACAGCACCGTCGGCAGCCGCCCGGCACCGCCGCGAGCGCGGTGCTCGGCGGCGAGCGCGGTCGCCAGTTCGTACGCGGCGGAGTCCTGGCCCAGCGCCAGCGCCGCTCCGCAGAGGATCAGCAGCACCTGGTCGGGGGCCGGGCCGCGTCGCCGCACCGCCGCGAGGGTGTCGCCCAGCGGCGGCGGCCGCTCGGAGCGGCCCGGGTCGAGGTGGACGAGGTAGCGCCCGACCGGCGCGAGGGGGTCCGCGTCGTCCAGCGGCAACGCGGCCAGCCGGTCGAGGGTCTCCGCGAGCTGCCGTTCCCCCAGATACCAGGAGGTGTGCACGGCCTGGATCAACAACCGGGCGGCCTGGCCCGGGTCGGTGTCGCGGATGAGCCCGGCGCCGTCGAGCAGCAGCCGGTGGGCGGTGGAGTAGGAGCCCTGCCAGAAGTCCGCGACCGCCTGCACCTGGGCGATTCGCGCCCGCACCCCCGGGGCCTCATCGAGCCGCCGGGCCGCGCGTACCCCGAGGGCCCTGGCCCGCTCCAGGTCTCCCGCCTCCAACGCCGCCTCCGCCGCCAGGGCCTCCCGGTAAGCCCGGGCGGCCGGCTCGACGCTCAGCCGGGCCGCCCGTTCGTACGCCGCGGCAGCCGCCTCGTGGCCGCTGCGGTCGCGGGCCCGGGCTGCGGTGCGTTCCAGCGCGGCGGCAACCTCCTCGTCGGCGCCGGTGGCGGCGGCCGCCAGGTGCCAGGCCCGCCGGTCGGCGTGTTCGGGCGAGCCGAGGGCGGCGGCGAGCGCGCGGTGGACGGCGAGGCGTTGCGCGAGCGGCGCCCGTTGGTACACGGCGGCGCGGATCAGCGGATGGCGGAAGCGGATCGTGGTGCCGTCGGCGTCGCCGTGGAGCACCAGGCCGGCCCGTTCGGCGGGGGCCAGGTGTTCGATGGTCGCTCCCAGCGCGGCGGCGGCCCGCAGGATCACCGCCAGCTCGCCGGTCTCGTCGGCCGCCGCCACCAGGAGCAGGCTCTGACAGGCCTCGGGCAGGCGGCTGACCTGGCCGTGGAAGGCCAGTCGCAGGCGGCCGGTGAGCGGTAGCGCTCCGGGCGAGAACGCGCTGGCGCCTTCGGCGGCCAGGGCGAGCGGCAGCTCCAGCAGGGCCAGCGGGTTGCCGCGCGCCTCGGCGAGCAGGCGGTAGCGCACGGCGGGCGTGAGCGGGTGCCGGTCGAGCAGGGCCGCGGCCGCCTCCGGGGCCAGCCCGGACAGGCGCCACTCCGCAAGGCCGGGAGCGGGGAAGGATCCCTCGCCGTCGCGGGCGGCGAAGATCATGACCACGCCCTCGGCGTGCAGGCGTCGGGCGGCGAACAGCAGAGCCTCCCGGGAGGCCCGGTCGAGCCACTGCGCGTCGTCGACGAGACACAGCAGCCCGGTGTCGTCCGCGTACTCCGTCAGCAGGGAGAGCACCGCCAGGCCGACCAGCATCGGGTCGGAGCCGGCCGTGGGCCCGAGCCCGAACGCCGCTTCCAGCGCCGCGCGCTGCGGTCCGGGCAGCGCGGCGAGGGATCCGAGCGTCGGGCGCAGCAGCAACTGCAGCCCCGAGTACGGCAGCTCGGCCTCGAACTCGACCCCCGTACCGCGCAGCAGCCGCATGGCCCCGGCCGCCGCGGCGGCGTGGTCGAGCAGGGCGGTCTTGCCGATGCCGGGCTCACCGCGCAGCACCAGCGACGAGCTGGTGCCCGCCCGGGCCCCCGCCAGCAGGTCGGCGATCGTGTCCTGTTCGGGCTTTCTCCCGTGCAGCTCCCCCGCGCCCATGATCCCATCCTGGCATCGCCGCTTGCCGGCTCGGGACGAGGGCGAGCCGGGACAGCGCCTCCGGCCGGCCGGTCGTCGTCAGTCCGGGCGCAGCTCCAGCAGGGCGTCGACCGGGTCGGCGCTGGGGGGACCAGCCGGCCACCAGACGGCGGAACGCCGCCGGAACGGATACCAGCGACCGTCGCGGCCGTAGCGCAGCTGCCCGTCACGCCCCACGGTCCAGCGGTTACGCCAGGTCTTCACCTCGGGTGCGGCGCTGTCGCCCTCCCCCGCCGCGCGCAGCGCGTCCGTGGCCCGGGTCGCCACCTCCTTGGGCGGGCTGAACACCACCTCCAGCGCGTCCAGACCGCCGGCGCCGGCGTACTCCCAGGCCACGATCGCGCGGGGCAGCTCGGCCGCCCGGCCACTGGCCTCGGCGAGCCGCTTCGCCGCCGGCGACCGGGGCCCGCGGCTCGCCAGGCGCACCGCGTCCGGCCAGGGGTCCGGCTCAGCGGGCAGTTCCTGCGCACGGGGCGCGGTCAACAGGTCCCGGGCCCGCAGTGCGGCATCGACGGCCAGCATCCCCAGCGCCTCCGCATCGACGCCGACCGCGTGGTGCGCGGCGAGCAGCGGGGCGAGCGCCATCGGCTCGCCGTGCACCGGCCCGGGCGGTTCCGGCAGCGGTGCCGGCACCGCCGCGTACGCCTCGTCGGCCGGCGTGCCCGCGAGCTCGCCCTCGGCCACGGCGTCGACCGGACGGCGGGCGTTGCGCCGGCGCAGCTCCTCGATCAGCTCCGGCTCGGCCCGGCCGCGCATCAGCAACAGTACGAAGGGGTCGCGGTCGAGCAGCCAGGACGCCTGGTAGGACAGCGCGGCGGCATGCCGGCAGGGGTGGTCCCAGGACGGGCAGTCGCAGAGCGGTTCCAGGTCGCCGTAGCTGGGCAGCAGCCGGATTCCGGCGTCGTCGGCGGTGTCGATCAGGTCGTGCGGCATCTCCCGGTCGAGCAGCGCGGCGATGTGCCCCGCCTTCGTGGCGACCCTGTCCAGCAGGCGGTCCCATTCGCCGTCGGTGAGGGTGCCGATCCGCACCACCGTGCGGTGCGGCGTGTACTGGTCGCCGTCGTGGACCGGGGCGGAGATCCGGCCGGGGCTCACCGTGATCGGTCCCACCTGTCCGGCGAAGGCGTACCGGCGGCCCTTCCGGAGTTGCTCGGGGTCGAGCGCGCTGCGCTCCATCGCCTCGATCCAGGCGTTGCCCCACCAGGTGTCGGCGAACTTCTTGCCGATCCGCCGGCCCGGCCCGAACGCCGCGAAGGTGCGGGCCCGCCGGTCGTCCTCGGTCGCGTCGGCGTCGTCGTCCAGCTCGTCGTCGTACTCGAAGTCGAGGTCCACGTCCCGCTCCTATCGCTCGTCGCGCAGCTGTACGAGCCTGAGCAGCTCGGCGTCGGAGAGTTCGGTCAGGGCGCTCTCGCCGCCGCTCAGCACCGCGTCGGCCAGCCCTCGCTTGGCTTCCAGCAGCGCGGCGATGCGTTCCTCCAGGGTGCCCTGGGCGATCAGCCGGTGCACCTGCACCGGCTTGGTCTGCCCGATCCGGTACGCACGGTCGGTGGCCTGCTCCTCCACCGCCGGGTTCCACCACCGGTCGTAGTGGATCACGTGATCGGCGCGGGTCAGGTTCAAGCCGCTGCCCGCCGCCTTGAGCGAGAGCAGGAAAACCGGCACCTCGCCGGCCTGGAACCGGCGCACCATCTCCTCCCGCTGCGGCACCGGTGTGCCGCCGTGCAGCAGTTGCGCCGGTACGCCCCGCGCGGTGAGGTGCCGGTGCAGCAGCCGGCCCATCTGGACGTACTGGGTGAAGACCAGCGCGCCACCGTCCTCGGCGAGGATCGTCTCCAGCAGGTCGTCGAGGAGTTGCAGCTTCTCCGACCGGCCGGTGAGCGTGCCGTGCGGCTCCTTCAGGTAGTGCGCGGGGTGGTTGCACACCTGCTTCAGGCCGACCAGCAGCTTGAGCACCAGGCCGCGGCGGGCGATGGCCGTGCTGCTGGCCCGGATCTCGGACATGACGTCGGCGACCACCGCCTGGTACAGGGTGGCCTGCTCGCCGGTGAGTGCGACCAGGTGGTCGGTGACCGTCTTCGGCGGCAGTTCGGGGGCGACGCCGGGGTCGGCCTTGCGCCGCCGCAGGAGGAACGGGCGCACCAGCCGGAACAGCCGGTCCACGGTCGCGGCGTCCCGGTCCACCTCGATCGGGCGGGCCCACCGGGCGCGGAAGGCGGCGATGTCGCCGAGCAGGCCGGGGGTGGTCCAGTCGAGAATGGCCCACAGCTCGGCGAGGTTGTTCTCCACGGGAGTGCCGGTGAGCGCGAGCCGCGCGCGGGTGGGGATCCGCCGGAGCGCCTTCGCGGTGTCGCTCAGCCGGTTCTTCACGTACTGCGCCTCGTCGGCGACCACCAGGCCCCACGGCGGCCTGGCGAGCACGTGGGCGTCGAGCCGCGCGGTGCCGTAGCTGGTGAGCACGAATCCGCCGGCGGCCGGGTCCAGCGAGCGCGCGATGCCGTGGAAGCGGTGGACCGGCACGCCCGGGGCGAACCGGTGGATCTCGCGTTCCCAGTTGCCGAGCACCGAGGCGGGGCAGACCACGAGCGTCGGCCCGGCGGTCGCCGGGTCGGCCTGGCGACGCAGGTGCAGCGCGATGACCGTGACGGTCTTGCCGAGGCCCATGTCGTCGGCGAGGCAGCCGCCGAAGCCGAGCGAGGTCATCCGCTCCAGCCACCGCAGCCCGCGCAGCTGGTACTCGCGCAGGCTGCCGTGCAGGCCGGCCGGCGGTTCCAGCGGCTCGGGCCCGCCGGCGGGCTCGGCGATCCGCTCGCACAGCGCGCCCAGCCAGCCGTCGGCCACCACCTCGACCCGCTCGTCCTCGACCACTGTGCTGCCGATCAGGGTCGCGGCCAGCGCGTCGTACGCCGCCAGCGGCGGCAGCTGCCGGTCGCGGGCCTTGCGGGTCAGCTCCGGCCCGACCGCGACCCACCGGTCCCGCAGCCGGACGATCGGCCCGGACCTGGCGACCAGGTCCAGCTCCGCCTCGGTGAGCAGCGCACCGGCCAGGGTGAGCTGCCAGCTGAGCGGCATCGGCGGGGCGCCGCGCAGGTGCGTCGCCGCCTCGGCGGGCGGCTCGGGCGGGGTGCTGACGAGCACCCGAGCGTGCAGGTCGCGGGAGAGCTGCGGCGGCCACTGGATGTCGATGCCGGCGGCGGCGAGCCGCGCCTCGGCGCCGCCCAGCAGGTCGACGAGGTCCTCGTCGAACAGGTCCAGCGCGACCGGCGCGGCGTCGTCGAGCAGCCGTCCCAGCGGCGGCCACACCGCGGCGGCCCGCCGGACGGCGAGCATCGCCTCGAAGGTGGCCCGCTCGCCGAGGCCGTGCTCGTCGCCCTCCCACAGTGCTGCGGCGTCGCTGACCAGGGTGGGGTCGGCAAGGCTGCGCATCCGCACCACGGCCGTGAGTGCGGGGGTGTCGCGGTACTCCCGGAGCTCCAGCCGCAGCGCCACCCGTAGGCCGGCGTCCACGCCCTCGGAGACCTCCCGCGCCCAGTCCCGCAGGTCGCTGCTCGGCACGGGGTCTCCACCGGTGAAACGCGGGTCGCCGGTCAGCCAGGGCGCCGCCGGGGTGCGCGGCAGGGTGTCGGCGACGGCGTCGAGGAACGCCCGGACCAGCCCCTCCGGGTCGGGCAGCATGGGCAGCTCCGCGGCGGGATCGAGCGGCACCGCACGGGCCTCGGTTGGCATCGCCGCCGCCAGGGCCCGGATGCGCTCGACGTCCGCCACGTCGAACGGGCCCGCCCGCCAGGCGTCGTAGCCGGCCGGAGAGACCCCGGGTAGCAGCCGCCCGCGGGCGGCGAGGTGCAGCCCGGTCACCGCCACCGCCGACCAGAAAGCGGCGGCCGGCGTCAGTTCCTCCGCGTCCCGAAGCGCGACGAGCTGCCGGACCGCGTCACCGACCGGAACGGTACGCACCGGAACCGTCCGGGTCACGACGCGACCCGACCCGGGCAGGGCGAGGGGCACCTCGCCGCTCTCCCCCAGCCGGTCGAACTCCGCCGCCAACCCTGCGCCGGCCGGCTCGTAGAAGCTGACCGCGCCGGTCCGGGGCGGGTCCGCCGGCTTGAAGACGATCGCGAGCCGTCCGGGTCGCACCGCACCTCCCGACGTGGGTCGGCCGCCAAGGCCCACCCGACCACTCTCCACCATTGCCGTACGGCGTACCGTACAACATACGGCTAGCCGTCGCCGATGCGCCTTCACCCCGGGGTGCCAACCGGAGCGGAAGAAGTTCGGCCGGCGAGGTCGAGAACCCCGGCCGGCTCCGCTCGTCGACAGTCGGAGCCTCACGCCGGCCGCCGCCGGGAACAGCACCTGCTCGCCGCGCCGTCGGGGCCGCTCAGCGCTGGCGGTTCACCCGATGCTGCGGGCGCCGTCCTGTTCGTAGCATCACTGGTGAGCCTGGGAGGTGATCATGTCGGACGAGAGTCGGGCGGAGAAGCCGAAGCTCCCGCCGCGCTGGTTCATCCGGCTGGCCTGGTCGGTGCACCGGGGCCTGTACCGGGTCTCCGGCAGCCGGGTCGGGCTCTGGCGGCCCCGCGCCAACCGTTGGGGCACCCTGCGACTGACCACCACCGGGCGCCGCACCGGCCAGCGGCGCAGTGTCATCATCGCGTACCTGGAGGATGGGCCGAATCTGTACTCGCTGGCGATGAACGGCTGGGGTGAGGGTGAGCCCGCCTGGTGGCTCAACCTGCAGGCGCATCCGGATGCGACCGTCAACCTGGTGGACGGGCACCGGCTGGTCCGTGGGCGCGCCGCAACAGGCGACGAGCGGTCGCGACTGTGGGCCCGCTGGCGCGACATCGAGACGAACCTCGACGCGCACGCGGCGCTGCGGTCGTCGGAGACCGCCGTGGTGGTCCTGGAGCCGCGGCCCGGCGCCGAGCACCCTGCCGGTTAGTACTCCAGCCGGGGATGTTGACCTCGGCTGAGCTGCGGTTTGGTGCGGTGGGGGTATGAGGGCAGCCACCGTCGATCATGGACGGCTGTGTGGACTGACCATGACGCAGCGGTGGCTGCCGGATACA
>NZ_QGSW01000486.1:0-1559 GCF_003176715.1 Micromonospora sp. S4605 | reverse complement strand
GGACGGTGGCGGTCAGGCGCCGGCGGCGCGCTCGGCGAGGCCGGCCTGGTGCGCCTGGTGCAGGCGGCGGAGGGCGCGCACCCCCTCGACGGCCAGTTCCTTGTCCGCGGCCTGCAGGGCCACCATCGGGACCAGGTCGTCGTCGTGCAGCTCCAGGCTGGCCCAGGGGGCGCCCCGGTCGAACCGGACGCCCCGGACGACCTCCCACGGCAGGTCGTACGAGCCGAGGACGTTGCGCACCCGCACCCCGCGCGCGTCGGCCTCGACCCGGGGCCGGGTGAAGAGCAGGAAGCCGAGCGCACCGAACACGCCGAGACCGATCATGGCGAACTGGTCGCCCCGCTGGAACGTGCCGTAGCCGTCGCCGGTCGGGCCGCTCAGCGAGGTGGCCACCAGGCTGAAGACGATCAGCAGCAGGGCCGCCGACGTCCAGCAGACCAGCCGGATGCGGCGGGGCCGGAGACGGATCAGCTCGGTGTCGCTCACCCCACCAGTCTGCCACCCGCCCCGGGCGGCTGCTCCGCCGCCACACGCGGAGCCGGTCGCCGGCCCCCGCGCGGCCCCCGACGGGGCGAATCGCCGGGCCGGGCCCGGTCAGCCCCTGGACGGCCCTTCGCCGGACGGGGCGGGCCGGGCGGCGTGGGTGGTCGATCCGGGTCGGTCAGCCCGTCGGGCGGCCCTTCGGGCGGCGGGGTGCGCGGCCGGCCACCACGACCGCGAGCAGGGTCAGCGCCGCCCCGGCCAGCACCGCCGGCCGGGCACCGGGACCGCCCGGCAGCAGGGTGTCCAGCAGCAGCGCCCCGCCGAGCTGGCCGGCGACCAGGGCCAGCCCGGTACGCAGCACCCCCGCCGCCCGGACCCCGACCACCAGCCCGGCGACGATGGCCACCCCGAGCAGCCCGCCGGTGTAGAGGTACCAGGCGGTGGGCCAGCCGGAGTCCGGCCCGGCGAGGGCGCCGGCGAGGGCGGCGACCAGCAGCACGGCCGGGGTGGCGACCGCGAAGTTGACCGCCACGCCGGCGGCGGCCGAGCTGGCGGCGGAGATCCGGCCGTTGAGCGCCGTCTGCAGCGCCACGGCCACCCCGCCGGCGACGGCGAGCAGGACCAGCCCGACGGCCAGCTCGCCGACCGGCTGGCCGAGCTGGGCCAGCGCCACCGCCGCCACGCCGATGAGCCCGCCGGCGATCCGGGGACCGGTGAGCGCGAGCCGGCCGACCGGGGCCAGCCCGGCCCGGTCCACCGCCAGCCCGCCGAGGCTGCCCCCGGCGACCTGCGCGATGGTGAACACGGCGACCCCGAGCGCCGGCACCAGGTACGCGCCGAGCACCACGATCGCCGCCCCGCCGAGCCCACCCAGGTAGGACCACCAGGGCAGCCGCTGGCGCCGCAGCGCGGCCAACCCGGTCCGCATCGAGGGCAGGACGGCCAGCCCGAGCACGACCAGCAGGGTGCCGCCCAGGTTGTTGACCACCGCGGCCAGCGTGGCGTGCCCGACCCGGCTGCCCAACTCCCCGTTGGCCGCCCCCTGCGCCGCCGAGGCGACCCCGGCCAGGGTGACC
>NZ_QGSW01000484.1:0-1565 GCF_003176715.1 Micromonospora sp. S4605 | reverse complement strand
AGAGACAGGTGGGGAGGCTCAGTGCAGGCCGACGCCGCGGGTCAGGGCGGTACGGATCAGGCGGTCGACCAGCTTCGGGTACTCCAGGCCGGAGGCGGCCCACATCCGCGGGAACATCGACGTCGGCGTGAAGCCGGGCATCGTGTTGATCTCGTTGAGGTAGACGTCCAGCTCCGGGGTGACGAAGAAGTCGACCCGGGCCAGCCCGGCGCAGTCGAGCGCGGTGAACGCGCGCACCGCGTACTCCTGGACCTGGCGGGTCACCCGGTCCGGCAGGCCGGCCGGGATGTCGTACTCGCAGGCGTCGTCGAGGTACTTGGCCTCGAAGTCGTACCAGTCGTGGTCGGCGACCACCCGCACCTCGGCGAGCACCGACGCCTCCGGCGCCCCGCCGGCCTCGCCCTCCAGCACGCCGCACTCGATCTCGCGGCCGACGATCGCCCCCTCGACGAGCACCTTCGGGTCGATCTGCCGGGCAGTGGCGACGGCCGCGTCCAGGTCGGCCCAGTCGTCGACCTTGGTGATGCCGAACGACGACCCGGCCCGCGAGGGCTTGACGAAGACCGGCAGGCCGAGCCGCTGCTTGTCCTCCTCGCTCAGCGTCATCCCGTTGCGCAGCACCGCGTACGGGCCGACCGGGATGCCCTCGACGGCGCAGAGCTTCTTGGTGAACTCCTTGTCCATCGCGGCGGCGGAGGCGAAGACGTTCGCCCCGACGTACGGGATGCCGGCCATCTCCAGCATGCCCTGGATGGTGCCGTCCTCGCCGTACGCGCCGTGCAGCACCGGGAAGACCACGTCCACGTCGGCCAGCGCCCGCGGGCCCTCGGTCGGGTCGAGCACCATCAGCCCGTTGCCGGTCGGGTCGGCGCGCAGCACAATGTCGGCGCCGGACTCGGCGGTGATCTCCGGCAGCCGGCGCGAGTTGATCGCGAGCTGCGACGGGTCGCCGCTGGTCAGCACCCACTGCCCGGCCCGGGTGATGCCGACCGGCACCACCTCGAACTCGTCCGGGTCGAGCGCGCCGAGCACGCTGCCGGCGCTGACGCAGGAGATGCCGTGCTCCGGGCTGCGGCCGCCGAAGACGATCGCCACGCGGGTCTTGCCTGGGGTGGTCACTCCGGTCACCTCTCGGTACGCGACTGCGGGCTGGCGCTCACCCGGTTGACCTTACTGTGCGTGGCCGGGAACCGATGCCGATACCCGGGGAGATGCGGCGCGGCCGGACAACCGGTCACCGGACGCTTTACGGTGCGTAATCGGGCAACGGGGCGCCACTGTTCCGGGCGGCGCGCCCGGCGGCGCCGGGGGCGAGGGTACGCCGGCATCGCGGGACGCCCACTACGCTGCTCGTCCTATGAGCTCTGATCCCCTCATCGCCTCGCTCTCGGCGGCCCTCGACGCCCGCCCGGACGACCTGCCGCTCCGACTGCACCTCGCCGCGCTGCTGCTCGACGCCGGCCGGGCCGGCGAGGCGATCGCGCAGATCGGGCAGGCGCTGGCCCGGGATCCGGGCAACGGCGAGGCGCAGGCGCTGATGCAGCGGGCGCTGGGCGGCCCCGTAC
>NZ_QGSW01000182.1:0-1596 GCF_003176715.1 Micromonospora sp. S4605 | reverse complement strand
GCCCAGCACCAACGCCCGCGTCATGTGACGTTCCCCTCCCCGCCGGCCCGTGCCGGTCACGGTAGCGTCGGCGCAGCGACAACGGCAGGGGAGAGGTGCGTTGAATCCGGTCACCGTCATCACCGGCGGCAGCCGCGGCATCGGCGCCGCGACCGCCCGCCGGCTCGCCCACGCCGGCCACCACGTCGCGCTGTCCTACCGCCGCGACCGCGACGCCGCGGCCGCCGTCCTGGCCGACCTGCACGCCACCGGCGTACGGGCCGTCGCGGTGCCCGCCGACACCCGCGACCCCGACCAGGTCGCCGCCCTCTTCGACGCCGCCGCCGACCTCGGCGACCTCACCGGCCTGGTCAACAACGCCGGCGTCACCAGCCCGATCGGGCCGTTCACCGACCTTGACCCCGCCGACCTGCGCGAGGTCGTCGACGTCAACCTCATCGGCTACGTCCTCTGCGCCCAGCAGGCCGCCCGCCGGATGAGCGGCGGCGCCGCCATCGTCAACATCTCCTCCGCGGCGGCCACCCTCGGCAGCCCCGGCGAGTACGTCCACTACGCCGCCGTGAAGGCCGCCACCGACACCCTCACCACCGGCCTGGCCAAGGAACTCGCCCCCCGCGGCATCCGGGTCAACGGCGTCGCCCCCGGCATCATCCGCACCGACATCCACGCCCTCTCCGGCATGCCCGACCGCCCCGACCGGGCCGCCGGGCGGATCCCCCTCGGCCGCGCCGGCGAACCCGACGAGGTCGCCGCCGCGGTCGCCTGGCTACTCAGCCCGGACGCCTCCTACACCACCGGCGCGGTCCTGCGCGTCGCCGGTGGCCTCTGACATCATCGGCCCATGACCGGAGTCTTCGGAGACGTCGCCGACCTGTACGACGACGCCCGCCCCGGATATCCCACCACCATCGCCGACACCATCCGCGCCTACCACGGCGCAACCCCGACCCACGTGGTCGAGATCGGCGCCGGCACCGGCAAGGCCACCGACGTCCTGCTGCGCCTCGACGCCCCGCTCACCTGCCTCGAACCCGACCCGCGGATGGCCGCCGTGCTGGCCGCCCGACACCCGGGCGTCACCGTGGTCGGCCAGACCTTCGAACAGTGGCAGCCACCCACCGGCGGCGTACCGCTGATCGCCTGCGCCCTGGCCTGGCACTGGCTCGACCCGGCCACCCGCAACCAGCGCGCCCACGCCGCCCTCACCCCCGGCGGCACCCTCGCCGTCTTCGGCCACAAGTACGGCTACGCCGACCCCGACCAGGGCGCCGCCATCGACGCCGCGCTACGCGCCATCGACCCCACCGTCACCGAACGACCCGCCGGCTGGTTCGAACACGACATCACCGCCAGCGGCGTGTTCACCGACGTCCGCGCCGACACCACGCACCGCGACGTTCCGCTGGACACCGACGGCTACCTGCGCCTGCTGCAGACCTTCGGCCCCTACCGGCAACACCCGCCCGAGCAGCAGACCCGCGCGCTGACCGCGCTGCGGTCCGTGGTGGACGGCTTCGACGGCACCGTCACCCTGCGCCTGCGCACCACCCTCGTCCTCGCCCGCCGCCCGCGCTGAGCCCGTCGACCCGCCCGCAC
>NZ_QGSW01000223.1:0-1611 GCF_003176715.1 Micromonospora sp. S4605 | reverse complement strand
CTTGTTCTTTAACCCCTGGCGTCTCGGCCGCCGAGATAGTCCTTTGTGGATCCGGCGTGTCGTGGAGACGGAAGCCGGCCACCGTCTGATGATCCTTCGGTTCCCTGGCAAGGACGCGAAGAACAAGGACGGTGGCCGTGGCCACGATTGTGGACTACATGGCTGGGCTGGTGTTACCCGACACGCCCGTGAGCGATCCGGCGGCGGTGCTGGCGGGCTTCCGCCGGGACTTTTACCACTGCTTGGTGCGCCGGGCGGACGCGTTGTTCGAGCTGACCGACGCGGTCCTGTGCACCGACGGGCCGGTGCACAGCCTGGTCGACCTGTCGCTTGCGGCGGAGCACCGGCGTGGTCACGGCGCCTTGTACGACGGGTTGAACAGCGGCCGGATCGACATCGGCCGGCTACGCACGACGCTGGCTGGCCTTCCGCTGCCGAGGACCGCGGACGGTCGGATCGTCCTCGCGGTCGATGTCAGTAACTGGCTGCGCCCGGACGCGTCCACCTCGCCCGACCGGCTGTTCTGCCACGTCTACGGCCGGGCGAAAGGCCAGGCCCAGATGATCCCCGGGTGGCCGTACTCGTTCGTCGCCGCCTTGGAGTCCGGCCGCACCTCGTGGACCGCGATCCTGGACGCGGTGCGCCTCGGCCCGACCGACGACGCCACCGCGGTCACCGCCGATCAGCTACGCGACGTCGTCAACCGTCTCATCGCCGCAGGGCACTGGCACGACGGCGATCCTGAGATCCTGATCGTCGCCGACACCGGCTACGACATCACCCGACTGGCCTACGTGCTGGACGACCTGCCCGTACTGCTGCTGGGCCGGATCCGCACCGACCGGGTACTACGACTACCGAAGCCACCCCGACTGCCCGGCGCCACCGGCCGCCCACCCAAACACGGACCCGAGTTCCGCCTGGACAACCCGTCCACCTGGCCGGCGCCGCAGCACCACACCACCACCGAGACGACCCGCTACGGCACCACCCGCGCCGCAAGCTGGGATCGGCTGCACCCGCGGTTGACCCGCCGCACCTGCTGGATCGACCACCATGGCGACCTGCCAGTCATCGAGGGCACCCTGATCCGGCTGCAGGTCGACCACCTTCCCGGCGACCGTGACCCCAAGCCATTGTGGCTGTGGTGCTCTGCCACCGGCGCCACCTCCACGGATATGGACCGCTGGTGGCGGGCATTCCTGCGCCGCTTCGACCTCGAGCACACGTTCCGACTGTTCAAACAGACCCTCGGCTGGACCCGCCCGAAAATCCGCACCCCCGAGGCAGCCGACCGCTGGACCTGGCTGATCATCGCCGCCCACACCCAACTCCGCCTCGCCCGACCCCTCGCCGCGGACCTGCGCCGCCCCTGGGAACGACCCACCGCACCCGGCCGGCTCACTCCCGCCCGGGTCCGTCGAGGATTTCGGAACCTGCGCGCGAAAAGCGCCCTGCCCGCCGGTGCGCCGAAACCCGCAAGACCAGGCCCCGGACGCCCACCCGGCTCCACCAACCGCAGGCCGGCGCCCCGCCACGACGTCGGCAAAACGATCAAACGTGACCGGAGCATCACCGCACGTAAACGGCGCACGGGTTAAACGACAAGCT
>NZ_QGSW01000029.1:0-1612 GCF_003176715.1 Micromonospora sp. S4605 | reverse complement strand
CAGGGTCGGCGACGGGGGGCCGGCAGTCGGGGCAGACCGCTCCCCCGGCCGGTACGGAGAAGGCCCGGTGCCGCCCCGGGGTGCCGCAGACCGCGCAGGCGGTCAGCGCCGGCGCCCAGCCGGCCAGCGCCATCCCGCGCAGCAGGTAGGCGTCGAGCACCAGGGTGGTGGCGTGGCTGCCGTCGGCCAGCGCGCGCAGCGCGCCGAGGGTGAGCTGGAACAGCCGCAGCGAGGGCTCCCGCTCCACCGGGGTGAGTCGCTCGGCCGTCTCGGCGATCGCGCTGGCCGCGGTGTAGCGCGGGTAGTCGCCCAGGAACCGCTTGCCGTAGAGGTCGATCCCCTCGACCTGGCTGACCGTGTGCAGCGAACTGCCCTGGTTGCCCTTCGGGTCACCGGCGAGCTGGAGGTCGACGTGCCCGAACGGTTCCAGCCGGGCGCCGAACTTGCTGGTGGTGCGCCGGATGCCGCGGGCGACCGCACGCAACCGGCCGTGCCGGCGGGTGAGCAGGGTGATGATCCGGTCGGACTCGCCGAGCTTCTGTACGCGCAGGACCACCGCGTCGTCGCGGTAGAGCTGTCGGCGGTACCCGGCCATCGGGTCATTCTCCCTCGGGGTGCGAAATCAGGGTCGGTTCGGGGTGCGCGGCCGGCTGTCCCCGATGTGTGGGGCCGGGGATCCGCCGTAGCGTGCTCGCCATGGCACTGCACCGAACCACCGCCGCCGTCGCCGCGGCCGCCACCCTCATCGTCCTCGCCGGGTGCGACAACCTCTCCTTCCGGCGTCTCGACTACGACAACACCGAGGTGGCGCGGATCACCACCATCCGGGTGCTGCCCGGCTCCGGCGACGTGGTGGTCCGGGCCAGCGGCCCGGCCGGCGAGGTACGGATCAAGCGGGTGGTGCGCTACCAGGGCGGCCAGCCCGACGCCCGGTACGAGATCAAGGGCGCCGAGCTGGTGCTGGACGCCGACTGCGGAAACCGGTGCAGCGTCTCCTACGAGGTCACCGCCCCGGAGGGGGTCGCGGTCCAGGGCGAGACCGGCTCCGGCGACGTCGACCTGAGCCGGGTCGGCCCGGTGGAGTTCCGGCTCGGCTCGGGCAACATCCGGGTCAGCGACGCCAGCGGCCCGGTACGCGCCGAGACCGGCTCCGGCAACATCGACGTCGACGACGTGGCCGCCCCGGTCACCCTGCGCGCCTCCTCGGGCGACATCACCGCCCGCCGGCTCGGCGGCGAGGTGGACGCCGAGGCCAGCTCCGGCAACGTCAACCTGGAGCTGAGCACCGCCGCCTCGGCCCGGGCGCACGCCTCCAGCGGCGACGTCACCCTGCTCGTGCCCCCCGGCGCCTACCGGGTCCGCTCCGGGGCCGGCTCGGGCGACGTGCACGTCGCCGTGCCCGACGACCCGACCGCGCGGCTGGTGATCGACGTGGGCACCGGCAGCGGCAACATCACGGTCGCCCAGCGCTGAGTTCCACGGTCTCCGGCTCGCCGGCCTCACGTGGCGCCGGCACCGCGGCCCGGCCGCTGACCGGCAGGCCCGGCTCGGGCAGGTGCGCGGCCCCGGCGGGCGGCGGGCTGGACGGCACCGGCTCGCCGGCCGCCAGCCC
>NZ_QGSW01000091.1:0-1618 GCF_003176715.1 Micromonospora sp. S4605 | reverse complement strand
AGTGGCGTCCCTGATAGTGGTGTAACGCGGTTGGCGTGATTGCCGGACAGCCCGTCCGGCATAGAGCGCGGCCATCGCGTGATCTTTCGAGTGAACCTTCCACAGCACTCTCGAAAGGGACTACCGCGATGACCGCACCTCACATCATCGACCCTGCCGGCCTGCTGGGCCAGGCACTGACCGACGCGTCGCCGGATCTGATGCGGCACCTGCTGTCCACGGTGATCAACTCTCTGCTGTCGGCGGAGGCCGACGCGGTCTGCGGCGCCGAGTACGGCATCGCCTCGCCGGAACGGGTCAACTCCCGCAACGGCTACCGGCACCGCGAGCTCGACACCCGCATCGGCACCATCGACGTGGCCATCCCGAAACTGCGGTCGGGCTCCTACTTCCCCGAGTGGCTGCTCGAACGGCGCAAGCGGGCCGAGGCCGCGCTGGTCAGCGTGGTCGCGACCTGCTACCTGCTCGGCGTCTCCACCCGGCGCATGGACAAACTCGTACAGTCGCTGGGCATCACCAGCCTGTCCAAGTCACAGGTCTCGCGGATGGCCGCCGACCTGGACGCCCAGGTCGCGGCGTTCCGCACCCGGCCGCTGGGCGAGTCAGGGCCGTTCACGTTCGTGGCCGCCGACGCGCTGACCATGAAGGTCCGCGAGCAGGGCCGAGTCGTCAACGCGGTCGTGCTGGTCGCGACCGGTGTCAACGCCGACGGCCACCGCGAGGTCCTCGGCGTCAAGGTCGCCACCAGCGAGACCAAGCAGGCATGGAACGCGTTCTTCGCCGACATGGTCGCCCGCGGCCTGACCGGCACCCTGCTGGTCACCAGCGACGCCCACGCCGGCCTGGTCGACGCGATCGCCGCGAACCTGCCCGGCGCGTCCTGGCAGAGGTGCCGCACGCACTACGCCGCGAACCTGATGGCAGTGTGTCCGAAGTCCGCGTGGCCGGCGGTCAAGACCGTGCTGCACTCGGTCTACGACCAGGTCGACGCCATTGCGGTCCACGCCCAGTTCGACAAACTCCTCGACTCGGTCAGCAGGTCGCTGCCGGCGGTGGCCGCCCACCTCGACGACGCCCGCGCCGACCTGCTCGCCTTCACCGGCTTCCCGCAACAGATCTGGCGCCAGATCTGGTCGAACAACCCCAACGAACGACTCAACAAGGAGATCCGCCGCCGCACCGACGTCGTCGGGATCTTCCCCGACCGCGACGCCATCATCCGCCTCGTCGGTGCCGTCCTCGCCGAACAACACGACGAATGGACCGAAGGCCGCCGCTACTTCGCCCTCGACATCCTCGCCAAGGCCCGCGAGACCGCCAGAACCACCACGACGAGCGCGGACCTGCCCCAACTGGAGACCTCAGCATGACCGACGTGACAGGCGACCACACCATCCCCACCCCCGCCGAACGCGAGAAGCTCAACGCCGCCCTGGCCGCCACCGGCACCGAGACCGGCTTCTGGGACCGCCACGGCCGTCCCGCAGCCTGGCCCGACGACATCGGCCGCTGGCAACCCGAAACCAGCGAACCCGCCACTGACCAGCCCGGAACACAACCCTTCTAACCAGTACAACTCGAAAGATCAGCCGTTACACCACTTCCGGGGGCTTGACCG
>NZ_QGSW01000483.1:0-1645 GCF_003176715.1 Micromonospora sp. S4605 | reverse complement strand
GGTCGGGGTTGACCTGCCAGCCGCGGGCGACCCGGTCCACCGCGATGGGGTAGATGGTGAGCGTGCCGTCGGGGTCGATGCGGAGCCGGAGGAACGCCTTGGAGTCCTCGATGCCCTGGCCAGCGAAGAGTTCGTTGACGTTCACCCCGAACGCCCCCGCCACCAGCAGGTACGCGGCCACCAACTGGCTCGCCACCAGCCCGCCCACCGGGCCGTACAGCACCGCCGCGGCGACCACCGGCAGCGGCCACGGCCACTCCTGGAAGGGCAGCGCCAGCCAGCCCCAGGTGCCGGCGGCGGCCAGCCCGACGTGCGCCAGCCCGTGGCCGATGCCGAGGATCCAGTGCCGGGCGTGCCGCTTCCCGCCGGAACTGGGCGGCTTGGCGAAGAAGGCCGCGCCGAGCAACGTCACCAGCAGCATCAGCACCAGCGGCAGGCTGAACAGCCGCTGCTCGGTGCCGCTGGGGTTCTCCACCACCCCCACCATGGCCAGCATCAGCAGCGTGTGCAGGGTGCCGAGCAGGGTGGTGAAGCCGGGATTGCGCAACGGCAGCCGGGGGAAGATGCCCCAGGCGTAGCGCCGGGAGCGGGCCGCGTCCGGGTAGCGGCCGGCCAGGTCGTACGGGCGGCTCGGGCTGGCGCGCCGGGCCAGGGTGTCCCGCGGCGGCACCTCGATGCGCTCCGGGAGCTTGTGCGTCGGGTAGAGGTACGCGCCGCCGCTGCCGCAGGTGATCAGTTGACGGTCCGGGCCGGCGTACCGGGCGTAGTGGTGCAGGTCGCCGGAGATGAGCAGCCGTACCTGTGCCCCGGTCGGCGCCACGATGGTCCGGATGAAGTAGTCGATCGAGTCGTACGCCGTGGGGTGGTCGACGGCTTTGACCCAGGTCGGCGCCGGCACCGCCACGATCACCTTGCTCTGCGGGCCCAGCTTCTCGGCCACCGTGTCGAAGTAGGTCAGCTGCGGGTCGTCCAGGTACGAGCCGGACTGGTCGTCGAGGCCGAGCAGCCACCAGTCGGCGGGCAGCTCGACCGCGAAGTACGAGCGGGACTGCCCGGTCGCCCAACCGCCGAAGTGCCGGTCCCGGGACCGGACGAAGAGCCGCAGGAAGGCGGTCAGGCCGTCGTACCAGTCGTGGTTGCCGGGCACCGCGAAGAGGGTGGGCTTCTCGGGCGGGGTGCCCGGCAGCGCGGCCTGGTAGGGGCCCTTGCAGCGGTCCTCGTACGCCTCGAAGGCGGCCGACGGGTAGACCTGGTCGCCCCCCATCACCAGGGTCTGCGCCCGGGGCAGCCGGTGCCCGTCCACCTCCAGCTCCGGCTGGGCGAGCAGGTACGCCACCGAGTAGGTGGCGTTGAAGCCGTCGCCCAGGTCGGCCACGTAGTCCAGCCAGAGCCCGCCGTCCGGCCCGACCTGCCGCTCGATCCGCGCCTCGAGCGAGTTCTGCAGCTCCCGCTTGTCCAGGTACGCCCCGAAGAGCATCGCCAGCAGCGTACGGATGCCGGTGCTGATCAGCAGGAACGGCGCGAGCCACGGCACCGGCTTGCGGGGGGTGAAGCCCAGCTCCAGCGGGTCGGTCGAGCGTGGCCGGCGGGCGGGCCGCCCGCCCGTCGCCTCGCTGCCGTGCGGGTTGTCCGGGGCGGGCACCGG
>NZ_QGSW01000096.1:0-1660 GCF_003176715.1 Micromonospora sp. S4605 | reverse complement strand
ACCACCCCCGGTGGACCGCCCCGCGGTCGGGTACGCTTGTGGCACCTCCCGTGCGGCGGTACCTCGTGAACCTCCCCAGGGCCGGAAGGCAGCAAGGATAAGCGAGCTCTGCCGGGTGCACGGGAGGCCTTTCTGTCTCTGCGGCCCGTTGATCCACCCGACATACGGGATGTCGGGGTATCCGGAGCGCTCCGATACCGCAACGTCCCGCACAGCGTGTTGATCAAGGCGGTGCCGCCCCCGCCGGTCGGCGGGGTGGGTGGTCAGCCGGGGCGGACCGGCGCAGAATGGCTCGGTCGAGAGGAGGCGGGACGAGTGACGCTGGCGCTCTACCGCAAGTACCGGCCGCGTTCCTTCGCCGAGATGATCGGCCAGGAGCAGGTCACCGAGCCGCTGTCGCAGGCGCTGCGCAGCGGCCGGCTCAACCACGCCTACCTCTTCTCCGGCCCGCGGGGCTGCGGCAAGACCTCCAGCGCCCGGATCCTGGCCCGCTCGCTCAACTGTGAGCAGGGCCCCACCCCCGAGCCGTGCGGGCAGTGCGAGTCCTGCCGCTCGCTGGCGCCCGACGGCGGCGGGTCGATCGACGTCATCGAGATCGACGCGGCCAGCCACGGCGGCGTCGACGACGCCCGGGAGCTGCGCGAGAAGGCGTTCTTCGCGCCGGCCCGCAGCCGCTTCAAGATCTATATCATCGACGAGGCGCACATGGTCTCGTCGGCCGGCTTCAACGCCCTGCTCAAGCTGGTCGAGGAGCCACCGGAGTACGTCAAGTTCATCTTCGCCACCACCGAGCCGGAGAAGGTCCTCGGCACGATCAAGTCGCGGACCCACCACTACCCGTTCCGGCTGTTCCCGCCGAAGGTGGTCCGGCCGTACCTGGAGCAGCTCTGCGAGGCAGAGGGGGTCAAGGTCGAGCCGGCGGTCTTTCCGCTGGTGGTGCGCGCCGGTGGCGGCAGCATGCGGGACAGCCTCTCCGTGCTCGACCAGCTCATCGCGGGCGCCGGCCCGGAGGGGATCAGCTACTCCCGGGCCGCCGCGCTGCTCGGCGTCACCGACTCGGCGCTGATCGACGAGATGTGCGACGCGCTGGCCGCCGGCGACGGCGCGGCCGCGTACGCCACCGTCGACCGGGTGGCCGAGGCCGGCCACGACCTGCGCCGCTTCGCCTCCGACCTGCTGGAGCGGCTGCGCGACCTGATCGTGCTCCAGCAGGTGCCGGACGCCGCCGCCAAGGGCCTGATCGACGGCCCGGCCGACCAGATCGAGCGGATGACCGCGCAGGCCCAGCGGCTCGGCCCGGGCACGCTGTCCCGCTGCGCCGACATCGTGCACAACGGGCTGGTGGACATGCGCGGCACCACCGCGCCCCGGCTGCTGCTGGAGCTGATCTGCGCCCGGATGCTGCTGCCCGGCGCCGACGACTCGACCGGCGGCCTGCTGCAGCGCCTGGAGCGGATGGAGCGCCGGCTCACCCTGGGCGGCGCCGACCTGCCCCCGGCCGCCAGCGCCGCGCCGGCCGCCGAAGCCCCGGCCGTACGCCCGGCGTCGCCCGCCCCGTCCGCGGCTGGCGCCGCGCCGCACCCGGAGACCGCCGGCACGCCGGCGGCTGCCGCCCTCGGAACCTCGGCGACCGCCCCGCACCCGGCTCCCGGCGCCGGCG
>NZ_QGSW01000482.1:0-1665 GCF_003176715.1 Micromonospora sp. S4605 | reverse complement strand
GAGGCCGTGGACGGGGGCGTAGTCGACCACGAGGGGGACGACGTCCTGCACGTCGGCGGCGGTGATGTCGTTCAGGCCGGCGGCCCGCAACGCGCCCTCCGGGTCGAGGTCGAACGCCGACCGCGCGTCCGGGTCGGTGAGCAGGTTGAGGACGAAGTCGTGCAGGGTCTGGTGCGGCATGGTGCCAGTTCTCCTCGGTTGGCGTCGGTGACCGTCGATCGTCGACAGCGACCGTACGGCCGGGGGCCGGCACCGGGCATCGGGGAACGTCCCGCAACCCGCCCCGCCGGATTAGGGTGTCCGCCCCCTCGTCCGTTAGGGGGACTGGGGACTCGGGCCGGCCAGAGTTAGGGTCCCGATCCGGGAGTGATCTCTGGTACGAACGTAGGAGCCCACGGGGGTTCCACCGGGGGTGGTCGCCGACCGGTGCCGACGCCGTCGCCACCGGCCGGGCCGACTCGCGGTGAGGAAAGAAAGCGGATGCCGTACGTCCTGGGGATAGACATCGGAAGCACCACCACCGTGGCCAGTGTGGCCCGGCGCCGTGGAGCGACCTGGACCCGGCCCGAGGCGGTCACGCTGGATGACGGTTCGGTGACCGTACCGTCGGTGCTGCGGCTGTCGGCGGACGGCATGTTCCTGGTCGGCGAGCCCGCCGTCGCCGAACCCGGCCGGACCGCCCGCGGCTTCGTCCGCCGGGTCGGCGACGACGTGCCCCTGCTGCTCGCCGGCGAGCCGTGCTCGCCCCAGACGCTGACCGCGGCGCTGGCGACCTGGGTGGTGCAGCGCGTCCACGACCAGGAGGGCGAGCCGGCCGAGGCGGTCGTGCTCAGCCACCCCGCCGGCTGGGGCCGGCACCGGCGCGACCTGCTGCGCGACGCGCTGCGCGAGTTCGGGTTGACCGGGGTGACCCTGCTGCCCCGCACGGTCACCGTGGCCGAGAGCCATGCCGCCCGCGGCTTCCCGGGCGGCACGGCGGCCGTGTACGCGCTCGGCGGCGCCACCTTCGAGGCGGCCCTGGTGCGCCGCACGCCGCGCGGCACGTACGAGACGTTCGGTCTCCCGCAGGGGCTCGACCGGCTCGGCGGCGCCGACTTCGACGAGGCGCTGGCCGACCACGTGCGCACCGTGCTGGCCCGGGAACTCGGCGCCGCCGGCCGGCGGACGGCGCACGCCGTGCTGCGCGGCCTGCTGCCGGAGTGCGAGCGGGCCAAGCGCGAGCTGACCGTGGACGCCGAGACCGACGTGCTGCTGACCCTGCCGACCGGCCCGGCCCGGGTGCCGATCAGCCGGACCGCGTTCGAGGAACTGGTCCGGCCGGCCGTGCAGGCCACCGTCGACCTGCTGGTGCGCACCGTCCACTCCGCCGGGTTGCGGCCGGCGCAGCTCGACGGCGTTCTGCTCGCCGGGGGGTCCACCCGGATCCCGCTGGTCGCCGAACTGCTCGCCGCGGCCATCCCGGTGCCGGTCGAGGTGGAGCCCCACCCGCAGCTGACCGCCGCCACCGGCGCTGCGCTGGCCGCCTGCCAGGTGGTCGCGCCTCGCGCGCCGCGACGGGCGCCGGAGCCCGTCCCGGTTGCCGGGCCGGGCGGCACCGACGCCCCCGCCCCGGTCAGCGGCGCGGGCCGGGCGGCCGTGCCGGCCCAGCGCCGGCCGGTCCAGGTC
>NZ_QGSW01000219.1:0-35219 GCF_003176715.1 Micromonospora sp. S4605 | reverse complement strand
ATCCTGCGGCCGCTGCCGGCCGGGCAGGGGCGGCCCGGCCGGCAGCGGCCGCAGGATGTCGGTCGGCTCGATGGCCTGGGGCGCGGCAGCGGACCCGCCGGACGGCCGGCGCGCCAGCGCGGCGGCGGCCGAGCCGAGCGCGCCGGCGGCGACCGCGAGCAGGGCGCCGTAGTAGGGCGCGAGCTGGTAGCGGTCGACGGCGTCACCGGGACCGGCGGCCAGGTAGGCGAACGCCACCAGCACCGGTCCGGCCACCCCGGTCGCCCCGGCCACCAGCGGCGGGTGCCCGCGCCAGCGGGCCAGCGCCCCGGTCGCCGCGCCGGCGAGCAGCGCCGTGGTCGGCAGCACCAGCATCGCCAGGCGCTGCGCCGCGTCGGCGTCGAGCCAGGCCGGCTCGAAGACCCCGAGCCGGACCAGCGGCAGTGCCCCGGTGGCCGAGAACGACGGTACGGCCGACAGCAGCGCGAGCAGCCAGAGCACCCCGGCGACCGCCGCCATGTTCCAGCCGACCGGCGGCTTGAGCAGGACGGCCAGCGCGGCGCCCGCACCCACCACCGCGCCGAGGACGGCGCAGATGCCGACCGCCCAGACCGGGTCGACGGAGATGAGCTCGGCGGCCCGGGCGGGCTGCATGCACAGCGGCGCGACGACGGTGGCGCCGAGCGCGGCGGCGGCCGCGACGGCCAGCTGCCGTCCGGTGCCGGTGAGCGTCCCGTCCCGCCGGGCGACACGCTCGGTGAGGACGGCACCGACCACGGCGGCGTTCGCCGCGCACCAGCCCACCCAGACGAGCTGGGCCGGCCACTGGTTGACGGTGACGCCGGTGAAGGTGCCGGTGAGCCGCAGGATGCCGAAGCCGTACGCGAGCCCGAGCTGGCCGGCGCCGGCCAGCAGGCTCACCCCGAGCGCCGTGAGCAGCAGCCTGCTCCAGGTCCGAAAGGCCATGTCCGGCACGTTACGGTCCGTTGCGCCCGATCGCCACCGGCGCGCCGTGCGGCGTGCCGGCCCTGCTCGCGGCGGGTCTACTTGAGTTCGACCAGGCGGGCCAGGTAGGTGGTGTCCCCGACGTTGGTGAGCATGTGGACGGCACCCGGGTCCCGGTAGACCACGCCGCCGGTCGGCTCGTCGGCGTCGATCCGGGTGCCGTCGATCGTCTGCACCACGTTCTTCGCGCCCTGGATCGCCACCACCAGGTACGGGTGGTCGTGCCGGTGCAGCGGCTGCCGCTCGCCGGGTTCGAGGCGGATGTGCCACACCCGTACCCGGTCGTTCTCGTACACGATCTCCTGGCCCACGGGCCCGAGCTCGTGTTCCTCGATCACCTCGGTCATCGGTCTCCGTCCAGGTGAGGGAGCACCTCGGCGGCGATGAGCTCGAGGTGGTCCAGGTCGGCGAAATCGATCAGGCGCAGGTGCACCCGGGTCGCGCCGGCGGCGGCGAACTCGCCGATCCGGTCGACCAGCTGCGCCGGCGAGCCCACCACCGGGTCCTCCGGTGGCAGGGCGCTCTTGACGTGCAGCGGGGCGGCCCGCCGCCGGGCCTCGGCGTCGGTCCGGCCGATCGCCACCACGATCCCGGCGGAGAGCACCAGCGGCGCCCGCCCGGACGCCGCCCGTCCGGTCCGGTCGCAGGCCTCCCGCACCCGCTCGTACGCCTCGGCGGTCTCGGCCACCGACTTGAACGGCATGTTGAACTCGTCCGCGTACCGGGCGGCCAGTTCCGGGGTGCGCTTCGGACCGCGCCCGCCGATGATGACCGGCGGCCCGGGGGTCTGCACCGGCTTCGGCAGCGCGGGCGCGTCCACCAGCCGGTAGTGGGCACCGGTGAAGCTGTACGTCCCGCCGGGCGGGGTCCGCCACAGCCCGGTGATCACCTCGAGCTGTTCGGCGAGCCGGTCGAACCGCTCGCTGACGCCGGGGAACGGGATGCCGTACGAGGTGTGTTCCCGCTCGTACCAGCCGGCGCCGATGCCCAGCTCCACCCGGCCGCCGCTCATCTGGTCGACCTGGGCCACCATCACCGCCAGCGGGCCGGGCAGCCGGAAGGTCGCCGAGGTGACCAGGGTTCCGAGCCGGATCCGGGTGGTCTCCCGGGCCAGCGCGGCCAGGGTCAGCCAGGCGTCGGTGGGGCCGGGCAGGCCGGGGTCCTCGCCCATCGACTGGTAGTGGTCGGCCCGGAGGAAGCCCTCGAAGCCGCCCGCCTCGGCCAGCCGGGCGAACCGGAGCTGGTCGTCGTAGCTGGCGCCGCGGTGCGGCTCGGTGAAGACGCAGACCCGCATGCTCATGACCGCACTCCGCTACGCCGCGTGCCGCCATGAGGCTCGGCGGCGCTGAGCTGGCTGAGTCGCTCGCTGCGCTCGCTCATCGCCGTTCCGCGCCGGCGGGCGCCGGCACGTCGCGCTCCATCAGCAGCTCGTGCAGGTCGGCGCTGACCTGGGCCACGTCGGCCAGGTGCGCGTTGCGGCCCAGGGTGCGCGGCCGCGGAATGTTCACCTCCAGGATCCGGCGGATCCGGCCGGGGCGGGGGCTGAGCACCACCACCCGGTCGGCCAGCAGGACCGCCTCGTCGATCGAGTGGGTGACGAAGACGACGGTGGGGGAGCTCTCCATGTGGATCCGCTGGAGCTCGCCGGCGAGTTCCTCGCGGGTGAGCGCGTCGAGCGCGGAGAACGGCTCGTCCATCAGCATCACCCGCGGCTCGCCGATCAGCGACCGGCACAGCGAGACCCGTTGCTGCATGCCGCCGGAAAGCTCGTGTGGCAGGCGCTTCTCGAAACCGGCCAGGCCGGCCAGGTCGAGCAGCTGCCGGGCCCGTTCCCGGTGCCTGGCCCGCTTCCAGCCGAAGATCTCCACCGGCAGCAGGACGTTGTCCAGCACCGTGCGCCAGGGCAGCAGGGCGGGGCGCTGGAAGAGCATCGCGATGTCCCGGCGCGGGCGGGTGATCGGCGTACCGGCCACGGTGATCTCGCCGCTGGTCACCGGGAGCAGGCCGGCGATCAGCCGGAGCAGCGTGGACTTGCCGCAGCCGGAGCGGCCGAGCACGGCCACGAACTCGCCCTCCGCGACGTGCAGGTCGATGCCGCGCAGCGCCTCGACCCGCCCGCTACGGCCGTCGAAGGTGCGGGACACACCGGACAGTCGGATCATCCCCGGCGACCTTCCCTGAGTGGGCGATCAGTAACGCGGCAAAGGGTATCCGGCTCGTGCCCGTGACGCACCGTCCGGGGTGGACGTCACTTTGTTTCCGTTCCGCAACCCGGTACGCCTGGCACCACAAAGGTGTGCTTCTCGTACGCTGTGCCCGCGAAGAGTCCCCTCACGACGGTGGTGTCGGCTTCACCCCCTCCGCCGACGCCGCCAGACAACCCCTCCGGTGGCCAGCGGGCCCCGGTCGGAAAGGACATGGTGCACTGATGAGAAGGCTGACCCGTACGGTCGCCACGGCCGCCCTGGCCACCGCGCTGGCCCTGGTATCGGCGTGCAGCGGTGGTTCCGACTCCGGCGACGACGCCAAGGCCCCCGACGGCGCGGCGCTGGAGAAGGTGACCTACCTCACCTCGTTCGGCAACTTCGGCCGCGACTCCTACGCCTGGGTGGCGAAGGAGAAGGGCTTCTTCAAGGACGCCGGCTTCGACGTGGAGATCAAGCCCGGCCAGGGCACCGGTGCCGTCATCCAGACGATCGTCGGCGGCCAGGCCCAGTTCGGCCCGATCGACCTGACCGGTGGCCTGCTCCAGCTCGGCAACGGCCAGGCGAAGGACTTCGTGGCGGTGGCCGCGATCCAGCAGCGCACCATGGCGGCGATCGCCACCGTCGAGGGCAAGAACATCGCGTCGCCGAAGGACCTGGAGGGCAAGAAGCTCGCCGACACCCCCGGCTCCGTGGTCCGCAACCTCTTCCCGACGTACGCCCGGATGGCCGGCGTGGACGCCAGCAAGGTGACCTGGGTCAACGGTGAGGCGCAGACCCTGATGGGCACCCTGGCCAGCGGCCAGGTGGACGGCATCGGGCAGTTCGTCGTCGGCCAGCCGACGATCGAGACGGTGACCAAGAAGAAGGCCGTCCTGCTGCCGTACAGCAACGTGATGCAGGACCTCTACGGCAACGTGCTGATCACCTCGGCGAAGATCGCCAAGGAGAAGCCGGAGATGGTCAAGCGGTTCACCGCCGCCCTGCTCAAGGGCCTGGAGTACAGCCTGGCCAACCCGAAGGAGGCGGCCGAGCTGTTGAAGAAGAACGTGGACGCCACCAACATCGATGCGGCCGCCGCCGAGCTGCAGCTGATGGCCGGTTACGTCCGCTCCAGCAACTCGGGCACCGCGATCGGCACCCTGGACAGCGGCCGGGTCGCCAAGAGCATCGCGATCCTGCAGGGCGCCGGGTCGCTCAAGCAAAACATCACCCCCGACCAGATCATCGACTTCAACCTCGCGCCGAAGGCCTGATCGACGTCGAGCGTGCCACGGGGGTGCGACCCGCCGGGATGCCCGGAGGGCGCACCCCCGTCGCGTGCCGGCGGCGGCCGGCAGGAGAGGAGGACCCGTGACGGAGACGACCGGTACCCGATCCGGCCCCACCGGGGCGGGCCGGGCCACCGACCCTGGCGTACCCCCGGGGGCGACGCCCACCACGGCGCCGGCGGTCCCGGCCGCCCGCCGGTCGGAGGTACGCCCGGGAGCGGTGGGCCTGCCGCTGCTCGGCCTGGTGATCGCGTTGACCGTCTGGTGGCTGGTCACGTCGGTGTTGGAACTGGTGCACCCGGCGTCCCTGCCGCCGCCGCAGGCGGTGTGGCGCTCGCTGACCTCGACCGTCGACGTGCTGCTGCCGGCACTGGGCTGGACCACCCTGATGACGCTGGTCGGCTTCCTGCTCTCGGCGGTCGCCGGGGTGCTGATCGGGATGGCGCTGGCCGCCTCCCGCCGGGTCGAGCGGATGTTCGCGCCGCTGCTGGTGGCGGTCAACGCGGTGCCGAAGATCGCCCTCGGCCCGCTGCTGGTGGTCTCGGTCGGCTGGGGCGAGAAGCCGATCCTGACCATGGTCTTCCTGCTCTGCTTCTTCCCGATCGTGCTCTCCACGGCGACCGGTCTCACCACCACCCCGGCGGACCTGGCCGAACTGGCCCGGTCGCTGAACGCCTCGTGGTGGCAGGCGTTCCGCAAGGTGCGTTTCCCGGCCGCGCTGCCGCAGATCTTCGTGGGGCTCAAGGTGGCGATGCCGCTGGCCGCGATCGGCGCGGTGATCGGCGAGTTCTACTCGGACCTGCCGGGCCTGGGCTACCAGATCCTCCAGTACAACGGCATCGGCGACACCGCGACCGCCTGGGCGGCCATCGTGCTGATCGCGGCCATGAGCATCCTGCTCTACAGCGCCCTCTCCCTGGTCGAGCGCCTGGCCCTCCCCTGGCTCCGCGAAACCACCAGCAGCCGCTAACCCAACGAAGAACCAAACGTCGACAGGGGACGGTGTCAGATCCCCACCCCAAGCTGTGGCGGGCCGGCCCCCACGAGAGGAGGCCGGCCCGCAGTCGTCACGAAGCCCCGAGCACAGGGGTGTGGCCTACCGTGCCCGGCGGAGGGATCAAGCCTGACCGCCCGGAGCCGGGCACGGTAGGCCACACCCCCACCGCGCCCACGACGAGGCCACAGGCCCGGAACGAGCCCGAGAATCAGCCAGCCAACCGCCAACGCCCATTCCGCGCCACCAGCGTGGTGAGCGCCTGCGGCATCAGCCCGGAGTGGTTGTCCGGCGTCATCCGGATCGGCCCGGAGAGACCGTCCATCTGGGACGTCTCCAGCACGTCCCGGATGCCGTCCCGGTTCACCTGCCCGGCCGGCCCGCCGGCGCGCAGTTCGGCGTCCGCGATGAGCTGCACCGCGTCCGCGGCGAACGACGAGGAGCCGTGGTAGCCGCCGAAGCGGGCGGTGTAGTCCTGGAACCACTGCCGACGGGCCGCCTTCGCCGGGGTTGTGGCGATCACGTCGTCGATCACCATGGTCTGCGTGAAGATCAGCGTGGCCCGTTCGGTGGCCCGCGCCGCGGTGCCGAGGAAGAGGTCGCCGGCGGCCGAGGCGTCGAAGAAGAGCGCCCCCTTGAAACCGGCCTGCTGGGCCGAGGTCGCGGCGAGCGTCGCCTGCTCTGGCGGGGTCCACACGACCAGCGCGTCCGGGTCGCGCGCGGTGAGGACGCCGACCTGCTGGCCGACCTCGGTGGCGGTGTTCGGCACCGCCACCTCGCGCTGTGACCTGACGTTCGCCTTGCCGAACTCGCGGCGCAGCGCGGCGAGCCCCTCGCGGCCGTAGTCGTCGTCACTGTGCAGCACGCCGACCTTGCGGATGCCGGCCCGGCGCAGCTCGGCGGTGAGGGCGGCGGCGCTGTCGGCCGCGTTCGGGGCCAGCTTGAACACGTACCGGCGCTCGGCCACCGGCTCGGCCACCGCGCCGGACGCGGCGAGGGCGATGGTGGGGATGCGCTTCTCGTCGATGGTCCGCGCGGCGCCCACGGCGCATTCGTTGCAGCCGCCCATGATGATCGCGCTCACCTGGGCGTCCTCGCTGAATTCGCTGATGTTGCGCAGCGACTCGCTGGCGTCGGACCGGTTGTCCTTCACCTTCAGTTCGATCTTCCGGCCGTCCAGCGCACCGGAGGAGTTCAGCTGGTCGACCTTGAGTTCGAGGGCCCGCTGGTACGCCTTGCCGACCGGCGCGGCCGCGCCGGAGAGTTCCAGGTCGGCGGCGATGACGATGGGACTCGTGTCCTGCTCCTCCGCGCCGAACTGGCAGCCGGTGAGTGTGGTGGCCAGCACGGCCGATGCGAGCGCGGCGGCGGTCGCGGAGCGGATGGGGCTCAACTCAGTCCTCCAGGTGCGGCGCGGGCGCTACTGCCCGGTCACCGCCGGGTAATCCGTCCTCAATGGAGTGACGGTATGGTCTCTGCCGTACGGTGTGCGCGAAGCCTGCAAAACCATGCCAACGCCGCGCGCTGCGGTCAAGCTGCAGCGGCCGGAGGCATTTCGGGACACGGATCCCACATGTTGGGGTCACGAGATGTTTGCAAACGCTCACGCTACCGGCAGGTATGACCACTCTGAAGTCACATGCCCTGTTCACGGGCTTGGGGAAATGTAGGTATCTGTTGACCGGATCACGGGTTGCGCGTCGTGCGACCGTTTCCTGCCCGCCTGCGGCTTCCCAAAAAACTTCTCGTCTGATGAAATCGCGGCCGTGCCGCGCGTGGCGCTGGCCGCTGCACCAGGCACGGGTCGGTGGGTCAGGCGTGGGAGAAACGACGGAGGCGATGTCGTGAGCACCGGACCGACGACCCTGCCCGAAAGTGGCGACAAGCGCTCGCGTACCCGCCGGCGAATGCCCCGCCTGCGCGACGTCCGGATCCGGTCCAAGCTCGCGCTGATCCTCGTCGTGCCGGTCGCGGCGGTGATCGCGCTCGCCACCGTTCGGCTGGTCTCCGTCGGTCAGGGCGCGTTCGACGCCACCCGGGCCCGGTCCCTCACCGCGCTCTCGATCGACGTCTCCGCGCTCACCCAGGCCGTGCACGCCGAGCGGATGGCGGCGTCCGCCTTCCTGGCCAGCCCGCAGCAGCAGGCCGACGCGTTCAACCTGCGGGTGCGCCAGACGCAGCAGCGGGTCGACGAGTACCGCGCGGAGCGGGACCGGATCGGTACGCCGCCGGCGGCGGTCCGGGACCGGCTCGCGGCCATCGACAGCCACCTGGAGACGCTGGACAGCACCCGGCAGGAGGTGCTGGACCGGCAGCAGATGGCGGTCGCCGAGGCGGCGCTGCGCTACGGGGTGGTCCTCGCCGACCTGGTCGCCTACGGCGACGGGCTGGCCCAGCTGCCCGGTGACGAGCAGCTGGCGGACAGCCGGCGGGCGGTCGCGGCCTTCGCCCGCGCCAAGGCGGCGGTCGCCGAGCAGGAGTCCGTCGCGTTCACCGCGCTCAGCAGCGGCGAACTCGACGAGGAGCAGTTCTCCTCGTTCGTGGCCACCCAGACCAGCCAGCAGGAGGCGCTGATCGCCTTCTTCCTGGCCGCCGACCCGGCCCAGCGCGCCCTGGTCGACAACACCGTCTCCGGCGACGCGGTCGTGCTGGCCGACCGGCTGGCCGCCGACATCACCCGCTCGGTCGGCCAGCGCTCCCTGGTCAGCGCCCAGGACGCCACCACCGCCATCGGCGCCGTCAACGACCTGATGCGGTGGGCCGAGATCCAGTTGCAGGACCGGCTGCTCACCCAGGCCGAGGACGCCCGCTCGGCGGTGATCCGGCAGGCCGTCATCGAGTCGGTGCTGGTGCTGCTCACCCTGCTCATCGCGATCACGCTTGCGGTGGTGCTGGCCCGCTCGCTCAACCACTCGCTGCGCCGGTTGCGCGAGGGTGCCCTCTCGGTGGCCAACCACGACCTGCCGGACGCGGTGCAGCGGCTGCAGAACATGGGCAGCGTCTCCGAGGGCGGCGTCGACGAGATCGTCCGCGAGGTGCGCGACCCGATCAAGCTGGACAGCCGGGACGAGGTGGGCCAGGTCGCGCTGGCCTTCAACGTGGTCCACCGGGAGGCGGTCCGGATCGCGGCCGAGCAGGCCGCGCTGCGGACCAGCGTCTCGGCGATGTTCCTGAACCTGGCCCGCCGCAGTCAGACCCTGGTCGATCGGATGATCGGCGAGCTGGACGCGATCGAGCGCGGCGAGGAGGACCCGAAGCGGCTGGCCCAGCTCTTCGAGCTGGACCACCTGGCCACCCGGATGCGCCGCAACGACGAGAACCTGCTGGTGCTGGCCGGTGCCGACTCCGCCGTGCCGCGCCGCGACGACGCCCTCCTGGTGGACGTGCTGCGAGCCGCGCAGTCCGAGGTGGAGCTCTACAACCGGATCGAGTTCGGCACGGTGGACACCGACGTCTCGGTCGCCGCGCACGCGGTCAACGACGTGGTCCGGCTGGTCGCCGAGCTGCTCGACAACGCCACCCGGTTCTCGCCGCCGAACACAGTGGTGGTGGCGGACGGCCGGCGGATCCGCGACTACGTGCTGATCCAGGTGGAGGACCGCGGCCTCGGCCTCTCCGACGAGCAGCTCGACTCGCTCAACCGGCGGCTGGCCGCCCCGCCGAGCGTCGACGTCGCCGCCTTCCGGCTGATGGGCCTGGCCGTGGTGAGCCGGCTCGCGGCCCGCTACGGCATCCGCGTCGACCTGCGCCGCAACGTCGAGGGTGGCACCGTCGCCCAGGTGACGCTGCCCGCCGCCACGGTGGTGCTGCCGAGCCTGCGCGACCGCGGCCAGGCCATCACCCGGCCGCGTCAACCGCTCGCGGTCGAGCAGAGCCCGCGCGCCACGTCCGGGTTCGGTGAGCCGCTGGCCGGGTGTACGGCTGCGGCCACCCTGCCCGACCAGTGGCGGACCGAGCCGGCGGCGCCGGCGCCGTGGCCGGCCCGGGAGCAGGTACGGGACACCACCTCGCCGGTGCAGGCCGGCAGCCCGCCGGCGACCCACCCGACGCTCACCCCGCCGCCGGCGGCCCATCCGGGCTTCAGCGCCGACCAGGCCGGCATGCCGGCCGACGGACGCTCCACCCTGGACCGGCTGCCCCGGCGTACGCCCGGCGCGGCGGCCGACGGCGGGCCGCTGCTGCCCGCCGGTCCGGTCGCCGGCACCGCCGCCGGCACGTCCGCGACGAACCCGGTCGCGACGACCGGCGGCGTCCCGAGCGCTGGCTTCCCGAGCGCCGGCGTCCCGAGCGGTGGCTTCCCGAGCGCCGGCGCCCCGAGCGCTGGCTTCCAGAGCGCTGGTGCCCCGAGCGCCGGCGTGCCGAGCACCGGCTTCGGTCGCGGGCTCGGCGCCGACCTGGCCGCCACCGCACCCATGGCGCAGCCGGCCGCGCCGATCACCCCGCGCCCCGAGCAGCCGGCCGAGGCGCCGATCTTCCGGGAGATGGAAGCGGTCTGGTTCCGCTCGCACGGCGACGACGTCACGACCATCTTCGCCCGGCCCAACTTCGACCAGGACCCGTCCGCCATGGCGGGGACCGGGACGCAGCAACCGGCGGCGGCGTCGCCCGCGCGGCCACCGCTGCCCACCCGATCCCCGGGTGCGTCGGCCACGCCGCCGCCCGCCCAGCCGCCGCCGTCGTACACTCCACTGGCCGCTGACGCGTCGAGCACGGCGGCGCCGAGCCCGGCGGCGTCGGCCACGGCGGGGCCGGACCCGGCGGCGTCGGCCGCCGCGTCGGACCCGGACGCCTGGCGGACGGCCGCCGACGAGGGCTGGTCCCGGGCGAGCCGGGCCGCCGAGCCCACCACCGGCGGAACCACCCGGTCCGGGCTGCCCAAGCGGGTCCCGCAGGCGCAGCTGGTGCCGGGCGGCATCGAACCGCGCGGTGGCCGGGCACGGACCCGGCGCACCCCGGACGACGTACGCGGCCTGTTGTCGGCCTACCACCGCGGCGTACAGCGCGGCCGGTCGGCCGGAACGGACCAGAACAGCACCTCGACCAAGGAGACGAGCCGATGAACAGGCCAGCTGCGATGCAGGACATGGGTTGGCTGCTCACCAACTTCGCCGACAGTGTGGCGGGTATCGCCCACGTGGTGGCGGTGTCCGCCGACGGGCTGCTGCTCGCCTCCTCCCGGGACCTGCCGGCGGACCGGGCGGACCAACTGGCCGCGATCACCTCCGGCGTGGTCAGCCTGACCGAGGGCGCGGCGCGGATGTTCAGCGCCGGTGGCGTGCTGCAGACGGTCATCGAGATGGACAGCGGCTACCTGTTCCTGATGTCCATCAGCGACGGGTCGTCGATGGCCGTGCTCGCCGCCCGCAGCTGCGACGTCGGCCAGGTGGGCTACGAGATGGCACTGCTGGTCGAGCGGGTCGGCGCCGCGCTGGTGCCGCTGCCCCGGGACGCGGTGCGGTCGTAGGGCGGCGACGCGCCGGCCCGCGCGTCGACCAGGGACAGATGATCCGGTGCCGTCGGGCTCCGGTCGGGGAGAGGAGGTGACCGCGGATGGACCATCGCCGTGCGGACCCGCGTGGCGAGCTCGTGCGCCCGTACGCGGTCACCCGCGGTCGCACCGAACCCCGGCAGCTCATCGCCCTGGAGGCGGTGCTCTCCGCCAGTCCCACGGCGGTGGCCGAGTCCCGGTTCGCCGGCCACGACAAGCACCGCATCGCCACGGTCTGCGAGGGCCGGGCGCAGTCGCTGGCGGAGATCGCCGCGTACACCCGGATGCCGTTGGGGGTCGCCCGGGTGCTGGTCGCCGACATGGTGGCCGAGGGCCTGCTGACGCTACACACCGCCGCTCCGGCCGAGGGCTACGAGGAGCGGATGAACCTGCTTGGAAGGGTGCTAAGTGGACTTCGCGAACTATGACCCCGCCGGGGCGAGCCGCAGCCGGGAGATCATCTCCGCGAAGATCGTGGTCGCGGGCGGCTTCGGCGTGGGCAAGACGACCCTGGTCGGCGCGATCTCCGAGATCACTCCGCTGACCACCGAGGCGGTGATGACCGCGGCCGGCGTCGGCATCGACGACCCGTCGAAGGTGCCCGGCAAGGAGACCACCACGGTCGCCATGGACTTCGGCCGGATCACCATGGCCCAGGACCTGATCCTCTACCTCTTCGGCACGCCGGGCCAGACCCGCTTCTGGTTCATGTGGGACGAGATCATCCGGGGTGCGGTGGGCGCGGCCGTGCTGGTGGACACCCGCCGGATCACCGACGCCTTCGCGCCGCTGGACTACTTCGAGAACCGCAAGCTGCCGTACGTGGTGGCGCTCAACCGGTTCGACGGCGCTCCCGAGTACGAGCTGGGCGAGGTCCGCGAGGCGCTGGCGATCCCGGCGGACGTGCCGCTGGTGATGTGCGACGCCCGGCGGCGCGAGTCGGTGAAGCAGGTGCTGGTCACCGTCGTCGAGCACGCCATGCTGCGCTTGCAGGCCGAGCACGGCCGGGGCTTCCCGACCCCGGTCGGCTGACCCGGCCTGGAAGTCAGTCGACGCGGAGCCGGTAGCCGCGCTTGACGACGGTCTGCACGACGCGGGGAGCGCGCAGGCCGGCACGGAGCCGGGCCACCGCCATCTCCACGGCGTGCTCGTCCGCGCCCCGGGGCAGCGTCCGCAGCAGCGCGGTACGGGACAGCACCCGGCCGGGCGAGTGGGCCAGCGCCCGCAGCACCGCCATCGGGGCGGGCGCCAGCGGACGCAGCTCGCCGTCGACCACGGCGGCGTGCCCGCGCAGCGTGAGCAGGTGACCGGCCACCTTCAGGCTGACCGTCCGGCGCGGCAACTCGTCGACGATGGTCCGCACCAGCGCGCCCAGCCGGGCCCGGTTGGGCGCGCTCACCGGCACCCCGCGACGCAGCAGCGGCTCCGCGGTCACCGACCCGACGCAGCTGGCCAGCACCTCGCCGCGGAACGCCGCCAGCACCGCGTCGGTGCGGTCGCCGGCGGCGCGCAGCAGCGCCTCCACCGCCGGGGCCGAGGTGAAGGTGACCGCGTCGACCAGCCGCGCGGCGACCAGGTCGATCAGCCGGTGCAGCGGGGCGGGGTCGGTCGGCGGCGCCCACCGGTAGACCGGCACCTCGATCACCGTGGCTCCGGCCGCCTCCAGGGCCAGGGTGCACTCCGGCTGCCGCTCGCCGTGCAGCTGCATGGCGATGACCTGCCCGGCCACGCCGCGCCGGCGCAGGTGGTCGACCACCTCGTCGCAGCTCTCCGAGGCCGGTGACCACTGGTCGTGCAGGCCGGCGGCGCGGATCGCCCCGCGCGCCTTCGGGCCCCGGGCCACCACGTACGCCTCGGCGAGCACCGACCGCAGCGGCTCGGCCAGCCCCCAGCCCTCGGCCGCCTCCAGCCAGCCGCGCATCCCGATGCCGGTGTTCGCCATCACGATGTCCGGCGGCCGGTCCAGGCAGGCCCGGGTGGCCTCGCGCAGTTCGGTGTCGTCGGCCAGCGGCACGATCCGCAGGGCCGGGGCGAGCACCACCCGGGCGCCCCGCCGTTGCAGCAGCGCGGCGAGTTCGTCCCGCCGCCGGTCGGCGGTCACCCCGATGGTGAAGCCGGCCAGTTCGTCGCGCATCACCCCTCCTGTCGCAGCCGCACCTCGACCATTCCGGCGCGGCAGCGCACGTCGTGCCGGGCCACGGACATCCCCGGCAGGTCGAGGCAGGCCCCGGTACGCAGGTCGTACGCCTGCTTGTGCAGCGGCGAGGCGACGGTGGGCACCCCGCCCCGGCTGCCCACGATCCCCCGCGACAGCACGTACGCCCCGCCGACCGGATCGAGGTTGTCGAGGGCGAACAGTTCGCCGGCGGTGCGGAAGAGCGCCACCTGCACGCCGTCGACCAGGGCCGCGACGCCCCGGTCGGGCTCCAGCCGGTCGAGCGGGCAGACCGGGGTCCAGGCGCGCGTCGCGGCGGCCGGCAGCGGGGCGGTGGTGGTCATCGTGGTCATCGCGGTCATCGCGGTACCTCCGGAGGTCCGGGCGTCGTGGGGGTCATCGCCGCACCCGCGGCATCCCGAGCGTGACCGGCTGCCGACCCTCGACGGCCGGCGTGCGCCCCGCCGGGACCGGCTGGCCCCGTTCGAGCGCGAAGGTGATCGACGGGTCGGGCACCTCGGGGGCGTTGACGAAGGAGGTGAACCGGCGCAGCCGGTCCGGGTCGTCGAGCACGTCGCGCCACTCGTCCGAGTAGGACTCGACGTGCCGGGCCATCGCCGCGTCCAGTTCGGCGCAGAGGCCGAGCGAGTCGTCCACGATCACCGACCGCAGGTGGTCCAGGCCGCCGTCCATCGCCTCGATCCAGGCGGCGGTGCGTTGCAGCCGGTCGGCGGTGCGGATGTAGTACATCAGGAACCGGTCGATCAGCGTGGTCAGCGCCTCGGTGGACAGGTCGCTGGCGAACAGGTCGGCGTGCCGGGGTCGGAAGCCCCCGTTGCCGCCGACGTAGAGGTTCCAGCCGGTCTCGGTGGCGATGATGCCGAAGTCCTTGCTGCGGGCCTCGGCGCACTCCCGGGCGCAGCCGGACACCGCTGACTTGATCTTGTGTGGGGCGCGCAGTCCGCGGTAGCGCAGCTCCAGCGCGATGGCCAGCCCGACCGAGTCCTGCACCCCGTACCGGCACCAGGTGGAGCCGACGCAGGACTTCACCGTGCGCAGCGCCTTGCCGTACGCGTGGCCGGACTCGAAGCCGGCGTCCACCAGCCGCCGCCAGATCCGCGGCAGCTGCTCGACCCGGGCGCCGAACAGGTCGATCCGCTGGCCTCCGGTGATCTTCGTGTAGAGCTGGAAGTCCCGGGCGACCTCGCCGATCACGATGAGCTTCTCCGGGGTGATCTCGCCGCCGGGGATCCGCGGCACCACCGAGTAGCTGCCGTCGCGCTGCAGGTTGGCCAGGAAGTGGTCGTTGGTGTCCTGCAGCGACGCCTGCTCGCCGTCGAGCACGTGCCCGCTGCCGAGCGAGGCGAGGATCGAGGCGACCACCGGCTTGCAGATGTCGCAGCCGCGACCCCGGCCATGCTCGGCGACCAACCGGGAGAAGGTGCGGATGCCCCGCACCCGGACGATGTCGAAGAGCTCCTGCCGGCTGGCGTCGAAGTGCTCGCAGAGCGCCGTCGACTGCCGGACCCCGGCCGCGTCCAGCAGTTGCTTGAGCATCGGTACGCAGGAGCCGCAGCTGGTGCCGGCCCGGGTGCACGCCTTGAGCGCCGGCACGTCCGCGCAGCCGCCGGCGATCGCGCCGTCGATGTCGGCGCGGGTCACCGCGTTGCAGGAGCAGACCTGGGCGGTGGCGGGCAGCGTGCCGGCCCCCGCGCCCGCCGAACCCTCGGGGGCGAGCAGCGCCAGCGGGGGAGCGGGCAGCGGCCCGCCGACGCTGGCCCGCAGCGTCGGGTAGGCGCTCGCGTCGCCGACCAGCACCCCGCCGAGCAGCGTCTGCGCGTCGTCGGAGAGGACCAGCTTGGCGTAGACCCGGGTGGCCGGGTCGGTGAACGTGACGTCCAGGCAGCCGGGGGTGGCGCCGTGCGCGTCGCCGAACGAGGCCACGTCCACGCCGAGCAGCTTCAGCTTGGTGGCGGTGTCCGCGCCGGGGAAGGTGGCCGCGCCGCCGACCAGCCGGTCGGCCACCACCTCGGCCATCGCGTAGCCGGGGGCGACCAGGCCGTGGCAGGTGCCGTCGACGGCGGCGCACTCGCCGACCGCCCAGATCCGCTCGTCGACCGTCCGGCAGGTGCCGTCGACCAGCACCCCGCCGCGCGGGCCGAGCGGCAGGCCGGCCGCCCGGGCCAGCTCGTCGCGGGGGCGGATGCCGGCCGCCACCACCACCAGGTCGGCGTCGACCGTGCCGCCGTCGGCCAGCTCCAGGCCGGCGACCGTGCCGTCCGGGCCGGGCCGGATCGCGGTGGTGGCCGTACCGAGGTGGGTGGCCACGCCCAGCTCGTCGACGTAGCGGCGGAGCATCGCCCCGCCGGCCGGGTCGACCTGCACCGGCATCAGCCGGGGTGCGAACTCGACCACGCTGGTGGCCAGGCCGAGCAGGCGCAGCGCGTTCGCCGCCTCCAGCCCGAGCAGGCCACCGCCGATCACCGCGCCGGTGCGCCGGCCGCGGGCGTGCCTCCGGATCGCCGCCAGGTCGTCCAGGGTGCGGTAGACGAAGACCCCGGGCAGGGTCGCACCGTCGACCGGCGGTACGAAGGCGGACGAGCCGGTGGCCAGCACCAGCGCGTCGTACGGGTACTCGCCGGACGCCGTGGCCACCACCCGCCGGTCCCGGTCGATCGCGGTGGCCGGCTCGCCGAGCCGCAGCTCGACCCCGGGATGCGGGGTGTGCAGGTCGAGTTCGTCGGCGCTCACCCCGTCGAAGAACGCCGAGAGCCGCACCCGGTCGTACGCCGGGCGGCGCTCCTCGGCGAGCACCGTCACCCGCCACCGGCCCTGCGGGTCCCGGGCCCGCAGCGCGTCGACGAAGCGCTGCCCGACCATACCGTTGCCGACGACCACCAGCCTGCCAGCGCTCACGACGGGCGCCGCCGTGCCCGGCTCGCTGGTCCGCCCGCTCGGCTCGCTCATCGCGCCACCTCCACTGAATCCACTTCGGAGAGCCAGTCGACGATGCCGGCGACCGCGTCCCGGCAGCCGCCGCAGCCGGTGCCGGCCCGGGTGGCCGCCACCACCGCGTCGACCGTCCGGGCGCCGGAGCGCCAACAGTCCACCAGCGCGCCCTTGCTGACGTTGTTGCACTGGCACACGGTCGCCGCGTCCGGCATCAGCGCCGGCGACGCGGCCGGCGCCGCGGGTGCGCCGAGGGCCCGACCGAGCAGCAGGGACCGCCGGTCGGCCGGCACCGGCTGACCCCGGTCGAAGAGCTGGATCACGGTGCCGACCGCCGGGTTGTCGCCGAGCAGGATCGCGCCGGTCAGCCGCTCGTCGCGGATCCGCAGCCGGGCGTACGTGCCGCGGACCGGGTCGGCGAAGGTCAGTTCCTCGCCCGCCTCGCCGCCCTCCGGCTCGCCCATGGCGGCCAGGTCGATGCCGGCGGCCTTGAGCCGGGTCACCACCGGCCGGGGCCGGTAGCGGGCCAGCGGGTCCTCCCCGGTGAGCACCTGCGCCACCACCCGGGCCTGCGCCCAGGCCGGCGCGACCAGCCCGGTCAGGGCGCCGTCGTGCTGGGCGCAGTCGCCGATCGCGGAGATCCGCCGGTCGCTGGTGCGCAGCCGGTCGTCCACCAGCACGCCCCGTTCCACGGCCAGCCCGGCCGCCGCGGCGAGCGTGGTGTCGGGGCGTACGCCGCAGGAGAGCACCAGCAGGTCGGCGGCGAGCGTCCGGCCGTCGGCCAGCGTCAGGGTGACCCCGTCGGCGTCCGCCGCCAGCCCGGTGGCCGCCACCGCGAGGTGGGTGGTCACGCCGAGGCCGGCGAGCGTGTCGGCGAGCACCGCCGCGCCGGCCGGGTCGAGCTGCCGTTCCATCAGGTACGGCACCGGGTGCACCACGCCGACGTCGAGCCCGCGGGCGGCGAGCCCGCGGGCCGCCTCCAAGCCGAGCAGCCCGCCGCCGAGCACCAGGGCGCTCCGCGCGCCGCGGGCCACGGCGAGGATCCGCCGGCAGTCGTCCAGGGTGCGGAACGCGGCCACCCGCGGGGGCAGCCGGTCGCCGTCCAGCCCGGGCAGCGGCGGCACGATGGCCCGGCTGCCGGTGGCCAGCACCAGGTGGTCGTAGCCGATCCGGTCGCCGTCGGCGGTGCGTACGACGCGTCCGGCCCGGTCGATGGCGGTCACCGCCACCCCGGTCCGCAGGTCGACGCCCTGACCGGCGACCTCGGCCAGCTCCACGTCCGGCTCGCCGACCTTCCCGGCGAGCAGGGTGGACAGCATGATCCGGTTGTACGCCCGGTGCGGCTCCGCGCCGAGCACGGTGACCTTGCGGTCCCCGCCCCGGGCGTGCAGCTCGCTGGCGAGCCGCGCGCCGGCCATCCCGTTGCCGACGATGACCAACCGCTCGGTCACGGCTCCACCCTCTCCACCCGGACGGCGCAGATCTTGAATTCCGGCATCCCGGAGACCGGGTCCACCGCGTCGTTGGTGACCGAGTTGGCCCGTCCGGCGCCGCCCCAGTGGAACGGGGCGAAGACCGTGTCCGGGCGGATGCCCGGGCTGAGCCGGGCCGGCGCCCGCAGCTCCCCCCGGCGGGAGACCACCCGGACCGGCTCGCCGTCGGCCACCCCGAGCCGGTCGGCCAGGTCGGGGTGCAGCTCGACGAAGGCGCTCGGGGCGGCCCGGCGCAGCGCCGCCACCCGCCGGGTCTGGGTGCCGGACTGGTACTGGGCGAGCACCCGGCCGGTGGTGAAGTGCAGCGGGTACTCGGGGCAGACCTCCTCGGCCGCCGGCCGGTGCTCGACCGGGTGGAACCGCGCCCGCCCGTCCGGGGTGGCGAAGCGGTCGGCGAAGAGGCGGGGGGTGTCCGGGCCGTCCTCGTCCGGGCAGGGCCACCAGACCCCGTCGGCGGCGTCGATCCGCTCCCAGCTCACCCCGGCGTAGTCGGCGGGGCCGCCGGCCGAGGCCCGGCGCAGCTCGGCGAAGACGGCCAGCGGGTCGGTCGGGAAGCGGTCGGCCGCCTCGTTCGCGCCGTCGTCGCCGGGGGCGGCGAGCCGGGCCGCGAGCTCGGCCAGCACGGCCAGGTCGGTGCGGACGCCCGGAGGCGGTTCGCGCAGCGCCCGCCGACGCAGCACCCGACCCTCCAGGTTGGTCATGGTGCCGTCCTCCTCGGCCCACTGGGCGGTGGGCAGCACCACGTCGGCCAGGGCGGCCGTCTCGGAGAGCAGGAAGTCGGCGACCACCAGCAGGTCGAGGTCGCGCAGCCGGCCCTCGACCCGGGCGGCGCGGGGCGCGGAGACCACCGGGTTGGAGCCGAAGACCAGCAGCGCCTTCGGTCCGGCCGGGGTGCCCAGCGAGTCCAGCAGTTGGTACGCCGGCACGCCCGGCCCGGGCAGCTCCCCGGGCGGCACCCCCCAGACCCCGGCGACGTGTTCCCGGGCGGCCGGGTCGTCGATCCGGCGGTAGCCCGGGAGCTGGTCGGCCTTCTGCCCGTGCTCCCGGCCGCCCTGCCCGTTGCCCTGCCCGGTGAGGCAGCCGTAGCCGGAGCCGGGGCGGCCGGGCAGGCCGAGGGCGAGCGCCAGGTTCACGAAGCCGGTGACCGTGTCCACGCCCTTGGCGTGCTGCTCGGCGCCGCGCGCGGTGAGGATGATCGCCCGCTCGGCGGTGCCGAGCGCCCGGGCGGTCGACTCCAGGTCGGCCACCGGCACCCCGGAGAGCGCCTCGGCGCGGGCCGGCCACCAGCCCGCCACGCTGCGCCGCACCGCCGGGAAGCCGGTGGTGCGGGTGTCGACGTACGCCCGGTCGACCCAGCCCTCGGTGAGCGCGATGTGCAGCAGCGCGTTGGCCACCGCCAGGTCGGTGCCGGGCAGCGGTTGCAGGTGCAGGTCGGCCAGCCGGGCGGTGGCGGTGACCCGGGGGTCGACCACGATCAGCCGGCCGCCGCGTTCGCGCTGCTCGGTCAGCCAGCGCACCAGCGGGGGCATGGTTTCCGCCGGGTTCGCCCCGACCAGCAGCAGCGTGTCGGCCCGCCCGAGGTCGGCCAGCGGGAACGGCAGACCCCGGTCGACGCCGAAGGCGCGCAGCCCGGCCGCCGCCGCGGAGGACATGCAGAACCGGCCGTTGTAGTCGATGTGCCGGGTACGCAGCGCCACCCGGGCGAACTTGCCCAGCGCGTACGCCTTCTCGTTGGTGAGCCCGCCGCCGCCGAAGACGGCGACCGCGTCCGGTCCGTGTCCATGCTGGACGGCGCGGATGCCGGTGACGATCCGGTCCAGCGCGGCGGCCCAGGTGGCCGGGCGCAACTCGCCGGTGGTCGGGTCGCGCAGCAGCGGGGTGGTCAGCCGCTGCGGGTGGTCGAGCAGCTCGGCGGCGGTCCAGCCCTTCTGGCAGAGGCCGCCGCGGTTGGTGGGGAACTGCCGCGGCAGCACGGCCACCCGGCCGGCCTCCTCGCGCAGCGTCATCCCGCACTGAAGGGCGCAGTACGGGCAGTGCGTGGCCACCTCCCGGGGCGCGGACCCCGGCCGAGTCGCCGACCGTGCACCGTCTGTCATGTCGGCAAAGCGTGCCGGGGGGCGGTTTCCGGCCCGGGTCCCGTTTGTTTCGGTCCTGTCAAGAGCGGCTCACACCGCACGGGAGCGACGGGCCGGACCGCAGCGTCTATGATGTGAGACGACAATCTTATATTTTGGGAGGACGGATGAGCGTGGCGGACGCCTTCGACGCGGTGGCGGGTAGCTACGACGAGGCCCGCCGGCGGCTGGTGCCCTGCTTCGACGACTTCTACGGCACCGCCGTCGAGGTGGCCGCGCCGCCGCTGCGGGCGGCCCTGGCGGCGGGGCGTACGCCCGAGGTGCTCGACCTGGGCGCCGGCACCGGGCTGCTCTCGCTGCTGCTCACCGCCGCCGTGCCGGGCGTCCGGGTGACCCTGGTCGACGCCGCCCCGGCGATGCTCGCCGTCGCCGCCGACCAGTTGCGCGCCCGGGGCGTGCCGCACCGGACGGTGCGCGCCGACCTGACCGCCCCGCTGCCCGACGGGCGGTACGACGCGGTGGTCAGCGCGCTGGCCATCCACCACCTCGACGACGCCGGCAAGCGCGACCTCTACGCCCGGGCGGCCCGGGTGCTCGCTCCCGGCGGCGTGCTCGTCAACGCCGAGCAGGTCGCCGGCCCGACGCCGGAACTGGACCGGCGCTACCACGAGGTGTGGCTGGCGCGGGTCGCCGAACTCGGCTCCGACCGGGCCGAGATCGACGCGGCGTTGGGCCGGATGGCGTACGACCGGCCGGCGCCGGTCACCGACCAGTGCGGCTGGCTGGCCGAGGCGGGCCTGGTGGACGTGGACTGCTTCTTCAAGCAGTGGCGGTTTGCCGTGTTCGGCGGCCGGCGCGAATCGGTGCGCCAGCTGGGATGACTACCGGTCATACCGGTGGGTAGTCTGTCCGGCATGACCGCCAAGGTGACCCTGTCGTTCTCGGACGAGACGATCGAGGAGGCCCGCCGGTTCGCCAAGCGCGAGGGGCTCTCGCTCTCCGCCTGGATGGACCAGGCGGCCCGGGAGAAGGCGCTGCGCGAGGTCTTCACCGCGCACGCCGCCGCCGTCGGCCGGGCCGGGCTGGATCTGGAGTCCGCAGCCCTGGCCGACGCGCGTGAGGTGGGCATGGTCGACGACGTGCTCTTCGGTGGGCCCCCGCGTGCTGCGTAGGGGCGAGGTCTGGCGCATCTCCGGCGCCCGCGAGCGGTTCGGCCTGGTGATCAGCTCCGACGTCTACAACTCCACCGACGTGCCCATCGTGATCGTCGCCGAGGTGGTCGAGGAGTCGCTGCTGCGCGACTCGCCCCTGGCGGTGCCGATGGGCGGCTTCGTGGTGATGCCGGACCGGCTCTCCTCGCCGATGAAGAAGTGGTTCACCGAGTGCGTCGACGTCGCCGACACCGAGACCATGCAGCGGGTCGGCCGGGCGCTGCGGATCCTGCAACAGCTCTGACAGCTCTGACAGCTCACCGGCGGCCCGGGCCGGACGTGCGATCTCCGTTTCCGGCCCGACCCGCGACGGGCACCGCCGGGTAATCCCGGGTTCCTAGCGTTCCTCCAGGTCAATCGATGAGGAGGAATCGCCGTGAGCACCCTGGCACCCACCACACCCCGGGCCGAGGCCACCCCGGCCGCCGCCGGGCGCCGGCACCGGATCGACGACTGGCGCCCGGAGGACCCCGACTTCTGGCGGACGACCGGGGCCCGGATCGCCCGACGGAACCTCTGGGTCTCGATCTTCGCCGAGCACGTCGGCTTCTCGGTGTGGAGCCTCTGGTCGGTGACCGTGCTCTTCCTCGGCCCGGAGTACGGCATCGACCCGGCCGGGAAGTTCCTGCTCACCGCCGTACCGGCGGCGCTCGGGGCGGTGCTGCGGCTGCCGTACACGCTGGCGGTGGCCCGGTTCGGCGGGCGGAACTGGACGATCGTCAGCGCGCTGCTGCTGCTCCTGCCGGCGGTGCCGATGACCGTACTGCTCGAACCCGGCGTCTCCTACTCCACCCTGATGGTGCTGGCCTGCCTCACCGGCGTCGGCGGCGGCAACTTCGCCTCCTCGATGGCGAACATCAACCAGTTCTTCCCCCAGCACCTCAAGGGCCGGGCGCTCGGGCTGAACGCCGGTGGCGGGAACCTCGGCGTGCCGGCGGTGCAGCTGGTCGGGCTGGCGGTGCTGGCCACCGCGGGCGCCGCGTACCCCCGGCTGGTGCCGGCGGTCTACCTGCCGCTGATCGTGCTGGCCGCGCTCGCGGCGGCGCGCTGGCTGGACAACGTCTCCGGCGCCCGGAACGAGCCCGGCGCGTTGCGCGAGGCGGCCCGGGACCCGCACACCTGGGTCATGTCGCTGCTGTACATCGGCACCTTCGGCTCGTTCATCGGCTTCGGCTTCGCCTTCGGCCAGGTGCTCCAGCTCCAGTTCGCCGACCGCTTCCCGACGGCGGTGGACGCGGCCTGGCTGACCTTCCTCGGCCCGCTGGTCGGCTCGCTGATCCGGCCACTCGGCGGCCACCTCGCCGACCGGCTCGGCGGGGCCCGGGTGACGTTCTGGAACTTCGTGGCGATGGCCGCCGGCGCCGGCCTGGTGCTGTACGCCTCGCGGGAGCGCTCGTTCGGGCTCTACCTGACCGGTTTCCTGGCCCTGTTCGTCTTCTCCGGGATCGGCAACGGCTCGACCTACAAGATGATCCCGGCGATCTTCCGGGCCCGGGCGGTCGCGGCGGTCGACGCGGGGCGCCGCGACCCGGCCGGGGCGCAGCGCTGGTCGGCCCGGATGACCGGGGCGCTGATCGGGATCGCCGGGGCGGTGGGCGCCTCCGGCGGGCTGCTGGTCAACGTCGCCTTCCGGCAGTCCTTCCTCAGCCAGGGCAGCGCGGACGCCGCGTACCTCGCCTTCATCGCCGCGTACGCGGTCTGCTTCGCCCTGACCTGGCTGGTCTACCTGCGGCCGGGGCCGCGGCGGCTGGCCGGGGTGTGACCTCTACCATGGGTGCGCGAGCGGGCCACGCGGGGGCGGCACCCCGTTTTGACCTGCCGACCGGGCGCCCGGTATCGTTGCCTGCTGTTGTACGACATCCAGCGGCGTGCCCCTGAGGTACGCTTGGTCGTTCGTGCGCGCTGGTCACCTCGGCGCGCGACCCCAGACCGACGACGAGACAAGGTAGACCTGTGCGTACGTACAGCCCGAAGCCGGGTGAGATCGAGCGTCAGTGGCACGTCATCGACGCCTCTGATGTCGTGCTGGGCCGCCTGGCCACCCACGCCGCCACGTTGCTGCGTGGTAAGCACAAGCCGACTTTCGCGCCGCACGTCGACACGGGCGACTTCGTCGTCATCGTGAACGCGGGCAAGGTCGCGCTGACCGGCAACAAGCGGCAGCAGAAGATCGCCTACCGCCACTCCGGCTACCCGGGTGGCCTGAAGCAGGTCGGCTACGACGAGCTGCTGACCAAGCGTCCCGAGCGGGCCATCGAGCTCGCCGTCAAGGGGATGCTCCCGCACAACAAGCTCGGCCGTAAGCTGATCAAGAAGCTGAAGGTCTACGCCGGTGCCGAGCACCCGCACGGCGCGCAGCAGCCGGTGCCGTTCGAGATCAAGCAGATCGCGCAGTGAGCGCGGGCGAAGGAAACAGCATGACCGACATCACCGCCACCGAGGTTGCCCCCGAGGCCACCGAGGCGCCGGCGCCCGTCGCCCGCGCGCCTCGTGGTGACCGGCCGATCCAGACCGTGGGTCGCCGCAAGGAGGCCATCGTCCGGGTCCGCATCGTGCCGGGCACCGGCAAGATCACCTGCAACGGCCGCGACCTGGAGGCGTACTTCCCGAGCAAGGTGCACCAGCAGCTGATCAAGGACCCGCTGGTCACCGCCGAGAAGCCCGAGGCGTTCGACGTCATCGCCAACCTGCGGGGTGGCGGCACCACCGGTCAGGCGGGCGCGCTCCGGCTCGCCATCGCCCGGGCGCTGATCGTCAGCGAGCCGGACGACCGCCCGGCGCTGAAGAAGGCCGGCTTCCTGACCCGGGACGCCCGGGTCAAGGAGAGCAAGAAGTACGGCCTCAAGAAGGCCCGCAAGGCTCCCCAGTACTCGAAGCGCTGACCATCAGCTTCACGTTGTACTTCTGACGGACGGCCGGTCCGCCTCCCCGCGACGGGAGGTGGGCCGGCCGTTCCGCTTTCTCCTTCATCGGCAGTTTCCACGGAGGTTGGCGGGTATGGGCCGGTTGTTCGGCACGGACGGTGTACGCGGGCGGGCGAACGCCGATCTCACCCCCGAGTTGGCGCTCGCGGTGGCCGTCGCCGCCGCCCACACGCTCGCCGAGTCGGATCGGAGCCATCCGCCGCTCGCCGTGGTGGGCCGGGACACCCGGGCCAGCGGCGAGATGCTGGAGGCCGCCGTGGTGGCCGGCCTGGCCAGCGCCGGGGCGAACGTGGTCCGGGTCGGCGTGCTGCCCACCCCGGCCGTGGCGTTCCTCACCGCGGAGGCCAAGGCCGACCTCGGGGTGATGCTCTCCGCCTCGCACAACCCGATGCCCGACAACGGGATCAAGCTCTTCGCCGCCGGCGGGCACAAGCTGCCGGACGAGATCGAGATGCGGATCGAGGCGGCCGTCGAGGCGAACGCCACCACCGCCTGGGAGCGGCCGATCGGCGCCGGGGTGGGCCGGGTGCACGACCTGCTCGACGGCGCCGACCACTACGTGCAGCACCTGGTCGGCACGGTGCCGCACCGGCTGGACGGGATCAAGGTCGTGGTCGACTGCGCCAACGGCGCGGCCGCCGAGGTGGCCCCGGTGGCGTACCGGGAGGCCGGCGCCGAGGTGATCGCGATCCATGCCGAGCCGGACGGGCTCAACATCAACGACGAGTGCGGCTCCAACCACATCGAGGCGCTGCGCGCCGCGGTGGTCGAGCACGGCGCGCACCTGGGTATCGCGCACGACGGCGACGCCGACCGGTGCGTCGCGGTGACCGCCGACGGCGACGAGGTCGACGGTGACCAGGTGATGGCCATCCTGGCGCTGGCCATGCGGGAGGCCGGCACGCTGACCGGTGACACCCTGGTGGCCACGGTGATGAGCAACCTCGGCCTGCGGCTGGCGATGTCCCGGGAGGGCATCCGGCTGGTCGAGACCAAGGTCGGCGACCGGTACGTGCTGGAGGAGCTGCGGGCCTCCGGGCTGGCGCTGGGCGGCGAGCAGAGCGGGCACATCGTCATGCCCGCGTACGCGACCACCGGCGACGGCGTGCTGACCGGGCTGCACCTGATGTCCCGGATGGCGGCGACCGGGAAGTCGCTGGCCGAGCTGGCCGCGGTGGTGACCCGGCTGCCCCAGGTGCTGATCAACGTGCCGGTCGGCGACCGCACCGTCGGCGCGGCCGGCGGGCGTCAGAGCCGCAGGCCGCTGGCCCGGGCGTACGTGGTGGCCGGGTCCTCGCCGCCGGTGAGGTCCACGTCCTCCACCACCCGACCGTCGCCGAGCCGGACCAGCCGGTCGCAACGGGCGGCGACCGCCCGCTCGTGGGTGGCCAGCACGATCGTCATCCCGTGCTGGTCGCGCAGGCCGAGCAGCAGGTCGAGGATCTGGGCGCCGGTGGCCGAGTCCAGGTTGCCGGTGGGCTCGTCGGCGAGCAGCAGCCCCGGCGCGCCCATCAGCGCCCGGGCGATCGCCACGCGTTGCTGCTGGCCGCCGGAGAGCTGCGCCGGCAGCGCCCGCTCCCGGCCGGCGAGGCCGACGGCGTCGAGCAGTCCGCGCGCCCGGGTCGCGTGGTCGGCGTGCCCCCGGCGGGGAAGCACGGGAGCGATCACGTTGTCCAGCACGGTGAGCGCGGGCAGCAGGTGGTAGCGCTGGAAGACGAAGCCGACCCGCTGGCGGTAGCGGGCCAGCGCGGCTCGACGCAGACCGGTCACACTCACCCCGTCGACCGTCACGGTGCCCTCGTCGGCCTGCTCGATCGCGCCGATCAGGTGCAGCAGCGTCGACTTGCCGGATCCGCTCGGCCCGGTCAGGGCCACCACCGAGCCGGCGGCGATGTCCAGCGTGACCCCGTCGACCGCGCTGATCGGCTCCGCGCCGCCGCCGAACCGTTTCACCAGACCTGCGATCTCGACGCGGCTACCGGCGGTGTTGTCGTCCATCGGTCTCACTCCTCTGCCAGTAGTCGTGCCGTGGGTAGGTGGTGCAGCAGGGTGGCGGGTGCCAGCGCCGCGGCGGCGGTGAGCAGCACGCCGCCCGCCGCGGTGAGTCCGGCGACCAGCAGCAGCGGGCCGGGGACGTCCCCGACCAGCCAGGCGGCGCCGGCGACGCCGAGTGCCGCGCCGGTGAGTGCGCCGAGGGCGCCGAGGAGTAGGCCTTCGTAGCCGATGAGTCGGCCGAGTTCGGGGTCGGTCCAGCCGGTGGCGCGTAGGGTGGCCAGTTCGGTGGCCCGGTCGCGGATGTTGAGGTAGAGCACGTCGGCGACGGCGGCGGCGCCGAGCAGCACGGTCGCGGTGGCGGCGAGGGCGTCGGCGCCGCGGACGGTCAGGGCGACGGTGTCGCCGAGGAGGTTGCCGACGATCGCGCCTCGGAAGGCGTAGCTGACGGCGGCCACGACGGTGAGTGCTGCCACGCCGATGGCCAGGGCGCCGGCGCCGAGCAGGGTGCGTCCGGGGGTGCGGATCAGGTTGACCAGGGCGAGGCCGGGCAGGGTGCGGGGTCGGCGTATCCAGCCGGGGGTGGCGACCGGTGGGCGCAGGGCGGCGGCTGGGTGGGCGCGTGCGGCTCGCAGCGCGGGTGGCAGGCCGGCGACCAGGGCGAGCAGCAGAGCCACCGGTACGGCGAGCGCCGCCCGTCGCCAGTCGACGCCCACGCCCAGCAGAGCGCCCAGCGGGAACGCCAGACCGACGGCGAGCAGCCCGGCCAGCAGGCCCAGCAGCGCGACCTCGCCGAGGATCAGCGCGGCGATCCGGCGGGCCGGCCAGCCGAGGCAGGCGAGCACGGCCAGCTCGGCGCGGCGGTCCCGGACGGCGGCGGAGACCGCGTTGCCGAGGAAGAGCACGCAGACCACCAGCACGAGGGCGAACAGCGCGGCGCTCTTGCGGTCGACCGCCTCGGTGATGGTGGAGGCGACGCCGAGCGCGGACCAGTTCTCGGTCAGCCGCAGCTCGGGTCGCCCGAACTCGCCCGCGGGCAGCGTGACGGTCTGTGGGGCCGGGGAGGAGCCGAGGGTGATGTCGACGTCCAGGCCGGTCGCCCGGTTGATCTGCTCGGCGATCAGCCGGACCCGCTCGGCGGTGTGCTCGCTGTAGCCGTCCACCCCGGCGACCCGGACCCGGATCGCGCTGATCGGCGCGCTGCGTTGTGGGCTGTTGCCGCCCTCCAGCAGCTTCGGCACGCTGGCGAGGTTGGTGAGCACCAGCGGCGGCGCGGACAGGTAGCCGGCCGGGTTGCCGCTCGGCTCCAGCGGTCGGCCGCCCAGTGCGGCACGGCTGCGGTCGTCCGCGCCCTCGGCGCGCGGCGGCTCGTACGTCTCCAGCGGGACCGCGCCCAGGTCGCTGAAGCCGGCCAGCTTCTCCGGGTCGAAGACCCCGACGGCCTGCCACTGGTGGTACCGGGTGGCCCCCCCACCTTCTCTTCCGGCGAGGGCCCGGACCGGCCGGAGGCCGGTGTCCTCGGCCAGCCAGGGCCGGGGCAGGAAGTTGTGGGTGAACTGGGTGCCGTACACCTCGGGGTCCGCCGGCGGCACCGGTTCGGCGCGCAGGGTGCCGTCGGGCAGCTCGCGGTAGGTCACCGGCCCCGCCTGGATCACCCGCTGGAACTGGCCGCGGCAGCAGGCCTCGCCGCCGATCCCCTTCGCCAGCTGGGCGCGGTAGGCGGCGCCGGCGTCGACCTCGGCGGAGCCGGCCGGGATCCCGGTGGCCCGGCCCAGGGTCCGCTCCAGTTCGACGGCCGGCACGGTGGCCGGCCGGGCCGTGGGCAGCCGGGTGAACCGGGCGCGCACGGTGCTGTCGATGAAGGGACGGCTGGTGACCAGCGCCGGTGCGGTACGGGTGACCACGGTGCCGCCGCGCTGCTCGGTCACCGGCTCGTCGGCCCGGACCGACCGCCCGCCGACCACCGCGGCGTCCAGTCCCACCAGCCGGTCCTCGGCGACGGGGTCGACGGCGGCGATCAGCAACGGCACGGTCAGCTGGTAGGTGAGCACCAGCCGGTCGGTGGTGGTGGGCGCGGTGCCCGGGGTGAGCAGGCCGTTGGCCGTCTCGAACCGGCCGTCCGGCAGCAGCCGCACCGAGTTCAAGCTCCACACCTCCCGCTCGGAGAGGGTGGCCGGGCTGCCCTGCAGGCCGCCGAACATCGGATCGCAGATCGGCCGGCTGCCGCCGTCGGGGAGCACCTCCCGGGGGACGGGCCCGCACACGCTGTCCCACGGGTACGACCGCCCGTCGGTGTACGGTGTCGCCCGCTCGGACAGATCGCCGTCGAATCGGGGATAGATGAGGCGGTGCTTCGTCACGTACACGTAGCGTGGCTTGGCCGGCGCGCTGGAGAGGCCGCGTTCGGCCAGGTAGGTCGGGTCGATGCGGATCACCTGCCGGTCCAGGCCGCGGTCGACGGCGTCGGTGACGTCGAACGACATCGGCACCGGCACGGTGGAGTGGCCCAGCATCGCGATCGGTGCCGCCACGTCGACGCCGGCCACCGCCTTGACCTGCTCGTACTGGTCGGTGGTGATGCCGCCGAAGAGGCCGGAGAGGTAGTTGGGGCGGACCAGTCGCCGCTCGACCTCCAGCGGCGTGCGTGTCCCCTTCGGACGGACCAGGATGTCGTACGCCGCCCGGGTGTTGCGCTCGACGGTGCCGGTGACGTCCAGCCGGGAGGTGGTGGTGGCCCCGGTCAGGACGACGAACCCGGTGGTCGCCACCAGGACCCCGACCAGCAGGGCCACCGACCGCCCCGCACGGCCGCGAAGCTGCCTCCAGACGAAGCTGAGCATGTCGCGCCTCCCCGTGTGCTGCCCACACTCTGCGCGATACATTGTGACAATGCAAGCCCCGACCCGGAGGTGACATGGCGATCCAGCACGCCGTCCTGGCCCTGCTCGCCCACGGCCCCAGCCACGGCTACCAGCTCAAGGGCGCGTTCGAGGCCGCCGTCGGCCCGCAGTGGGGGCCGCTGAACATCGGCCACCTCTACCAGATCCTGGACCGGCTCTCCCGGGACGGCCTGGTCGTCTCGGCGCGCGAACCGCAGCCGGTCAAACCCGACCGGGTGGTCTACGAGATCACCCCCGACGGCCGGGCCGAGCTGGACCGCTGGCTGTCCGAGCCGAGCCCGCGCAGCGGCGGCTTCCGGGACGACTTCTTCCTCAAGGTCACCGCCGCCGCCCGGACCGGCGCGCCGGAGACGGTGCGGTCCGTCCTGGCGAACCAGCGCGGGCACCTGATGCGGGAGCTGCGCAACCTGGACGGGCTGCGCCGCAGTGCCGCTGACCCCGTGGTCGGACTGCTGCTCTCGGCCGCCAGCCGGCACGTCGAGGCCGACCTGGCCTTCGTCGACGACGCCGAGTCGGCGCTGCTCGCCGACGGTGGCGCGACGCTCGCCGCGCTGGCACTCGACCGTCCGGTGGCCGCGGCCCCGGACGAGGGCGCGGGGTCGAGGCGGGCGGCCGGCTGACGACGGACCCCGATCCGCCCGTCAGGCCAGCGCGGCCGCCGAGCCGGCGGTGTCACTCCTCTGCCAGTAGTCGTGCCGTGGGTAGGTGGTGCAGCAGGGTGGCGGGTGCCAGCGCCGCGGCGGCGGTGAGCAGCACGCCGCCCGCCGCGGTGAGTCCGGCGACCAGCAGCAGCGGGCCGGGGACGTCCCCGACCAGCCAGGCGGCGCCGGCGACGCCGAGTGCCGCGCCGGTGAGTGCGCCGAGGGCGCCGAGGAGTAGGCCTTCGTAGCCGATGAGTCGGCCGAGTTCGGGGTCGGTCCAGCCGGTGGCGCGTAGGGTGGCCAGTTCGGTGGCCCGGTCGCGGATGTTGAGGTAGAGCACGTCGGCGACGGCGGCGGCGCCGAGCAGCACGGTCGCGGTGGCGGCGAGGGCGTCGGCGCCGCGGACGGTCAGGGCGACGGTGTCGCCGAGGAGGTTGCCGACGATCGCGCCTCGGAAGGCGTAGCTGACGGCGGCCACGACGGTGAGTGCTGCCACGCCGATGGCCAGGGCGCCGGCGCCGAGCAGGGTGCGTCCGGGGGTGCGGATCAGGTTGACCAGGGCGAGGCCGGGCAGGGTGCGGGGTCGGCGTATCCAGCCGGGGGTGGCGACCGGTGGGCGCAGGGCGGCGGCTGGGTGGGCGCGTGCGGCTCGCAGCGCGGGTGGCAGGCCGGCGACCAGGGCGAGCAGCAGAGCCACCGGTACGGCGAGCGCCGCCCGTCGCCAGTCGACGCCCACGCCCAGCAGAGCGCCCAGCGGGAACGCCAGACCGACGGCGAGCAGCCCGGCCAGCAGGCCCAGCAGCGCGACCTCGCCGAGGATCAGCGCGGCGATCCGGCGGGCCGGCCAGCCGAGGCAGGCGAGCACGGCCAGCTCGGCGCGGCGGTCCCGGACGGCGGCGGAGACCGCGTTGCCGAGGAAGAGCACGCAGACCACCAGCACGAGGGCGAACAGCGCGGCGCTCTTGCGGTCGACCGCCTCGGTGATGGTGGAGGCGACGCCGAGCGCGGACCAGTTCTCGGTCAGCCGCAGCTCGGGTCGCCCGAACTCGCCCGCGGGCAGCGTGACGGTCTGTGGGGCCGGGGAGGAGCCGAGGGTGATGTCGACGTCCAGGCCGGTCGCCCGGTTGATCTGCTCGGCGATCAGCCGGACCCGCTCGGCGGTGTGCTCGCTGTAGCCGTCCACCCCGGCGACCCGGACCCGGATCGCACTGATCGGCGCGTCCCGCTGCGGGCCCGCCCGCTCCAGCAGTTTCGGGACGCTGTTCAGCGTGGTCAGGACCAGCGGCGGGGTCGACAGGTAGCCCGCCGGGTTGCCACTGGGTAGCAGCGGTTCGCCACCGAGTGCGGCGCGGCTGCGGTCGTCCGCGCCCTCGGCGGTCGGCGGCTCGTACGTCTCCAGCGGCACCTTGCTGAGCTCGCCGAAGCCGGTCAGCCGGTCCGGATCGAACACGCCCACCGCCCGCCAGTCGTGCAGGGCCTCGTCGCTGGGGATGACCAGCCGGCCCACCCGGCGCGAGCCGGTGTCGTCGCTGAGCCAGGGCCGGGGCAGCAGGTTGGTCTCCGTCCGGTCTCCGAAGACCGCCGGGTCGGGCGGCGACACGCGGGCGATGCGCAGGGTGCCGTCCGCCCCGCGCTCGTAGTCCACCGGGCCCGGCTGGGCGAGCACCTGGAGTTGGCCTCGGCAGCAGCTGTCGAAGGCGTCGTCACCGAGGCCGCCGGCGAGCATGCCCCGGTAGCTCGCCGCGAGGTCGATCTCGGCACTGCCGGCCGGGGTCCCCTCGGCCCGCCGCAACGCCCCGTCCAGCGCCTTGGGCGCCAGCCCCGCCGGGCGGGCCGTCGGCAGTCGGGTGAGGCGGGCGCGCACCGTGCCGTCGAGGAAGGGCCGGCTCGGGACCAGCGCCGGGACGCTCCGGTCGGGCACGAAGCCCGGAATCGTGGTGTCGGTGAGCGTGTCCGCCGCGTTCAGCGGGCGGCCGTCGACCACCGCGTCGGCGAGGCCGACCAGGCGCTGCTCGGCGTCCGGGTCCACGGCGGCGATCAGGAACGGCACGGTCAGCGTTTCCTCCAGCGCAAGCCGGCTGACAGTGGTGGGGCCGGTGTCCACGGCGCCGACGGTCGCGCCGAGCGCGCGGTGGGTCACCTCGAAGCGGCCGTCGGGCAGCAGGCGGGCGGTGAGCACCCGCCAGATCTCGCGCTCCGACCAGCCGGGGTTGCCGACGACGACGGCGCTCCGCGGGTCGCAGACCGGCCGGCTGGTCCCGTCCGGCTGGACCTCGCGGGGGACCGCCCCGCACTCGTCGGACCAGGAGTAGACGCGACCGTCGGTGTACCGGGCCGAACCCATCGTGTCCGGCTCGATGACCGGATAGATCAGCGGGTACCGGGTGACGTACACGTACTCGGGCCGGCCCGGGGCGGTGGAGAGGCCCCGCTCGGCGACGTACGTCCGGTCGATCCGGATCACCTGGCGGTCCAGGGAGCGGTCGACGGCGTCGGTGAGGTCGACCGACATCGGCACGCGCGAGGTCGAGTGACCGAGCATCGCGATCGGGGCGGCCACCTCCACCCCGGCGACGGCCCGCACCCGCTCGTACTGCTCCAGCGTGATGCCGCCGTAGATGCCGGAGAGATAGTTCGGGCGGACCAGCCGGTGCTCGGCCTCCAGCGGGGTGCGCGCCCCCGTCGGGCGGACGAGGATGTCGTACGCGGACCGGGTCTCGCGCTCGACGGCGCCGGTCACCTCCAGCCGGGAGGTGGTGGTGGCCCCGGTGAGGACGACGAACCCGGTGGTCGCCACCAGTACGCCGACCAGCAGCGCCACCGACCGGCCAGCACGGCCACGAAGTTGTCCCCACCCCATTTGGAACATGTCGCGCCTCCCCGTGTGCTGCACCACACTCTGCGCGATACATTGCGACAATGCAAGGCGGGCTCGGCCGGACCCGGTAAGGCCCCGCGGCGGTCAGTCCACCGGCAGCCGGCGCAGGAAACGCTCGCCCAGCGCGGCCACCTGGCCCGCGTCCAGCTCGGTCGCCGGGCCGGCGACGGTCACCTCGGCCGTGGCCACGCCGGGCACCTCGGTGTCCCGCCAGCCGCCCACGAACCAGACCTTCTCCTGCTCGGCGAGGGCGAGGTTGGCGTCGTTCAGGGCGTCCGCCGGATGCGGCAGCCAGAGCCGGAACTGGTGGGTGTGCGGCGGCGCCGGGAACACCCGCGCGCCGGGCAGGCCGGCCAGGGCGGTGGCCACCGTGCGGGCGTGCGCCACGTAACCGGCCAGTCGGGGCAGCTCGTGGGTCAGCCCGGCGAGCGCGGCCAGCGCCACCGGCCACTGCTGGAACAGCGTGCCGCCGTGCCGGTGCCGCCAGGCCCGGGCGTACCTGACCAGCTCGGCGGAGCCGGCCAGGGCGGCGCCGGAGTGCCCGCCGAGCGACTTGTAGAACGAGACGTAGGTGCTGTCGGCGAGCCCGGCGATCTCGGCCAGCGAGTGCCCGAGGTGGGTGGTGGACTCCCAGAGCCGGGCGCCGTCCAGGTGCACCCGGGCGCCCCGGGCCCGGGCCGCGTCGACCACCGCGACCAGCTCGTCCCAGCTCGGCAGGACGAAGCCGACGTCACGCAGCGGCAACTCCAGCAGCAGCGTGCCGATCGGCTCGTCCAACGCCGCCACCTCCTCCGCGGTGGGGTTGCGCGGGGCGTCGGTGGTGGAGATCGCGCGCAGGCCGCCGAGCACCGCGTACGCGTCCCGCTCGTGCAGTATCGGGTGACTCAGCGGGTGCAGCCCGACTGTTGTCCGGCCGGTCAGCTCCGCGCCGTACCGCATCGCGACCTGCTGAGCCATCGTGCCGCTCGGGAAGAACGCGACGGCCTCCGTGCCGAGCAGCTCGGCGACCCGGCGCTCCAGCTCCGCCACCGCGCCGCCCTCGGCGTAGTAGTCGGGCAGCGCGTCGTCGGTGGCCATCGCGCTCAGCGTGGCGAGCTGCTCGGCGACCGAGTCCGGCCGTACGCCGGAGAGCACGGTGTCGCAGCCGCGCAGCGCGGTCAGCCGGCGGACCCGTTGGGCGTAGCCGTCGGTCATCGCGTCGCCGCCAGCCGGCGCAGCCGGGTGACCGCCTCGGTGAGCACCTCCGGGCGCTTGCAGAAGGCGAACCGGACCAGGCGCCGGCCCGCCTCCTGGTCGTCGTAGAAGACCTGGGTCGGTACGCCCACCACGCCGCACCGCTCGGGCAGCGACCGGCAGAACTCCACCCCGTCCCGCCCGCCCAGGGCGGTGACGTCGGCGGTGACGAAGTACGTCCCCTCCGGTGCGAGCACCTCGAACCCGGCGTCGGTCAGCCCGCCGACCAGTTGGTCCCGGCGGGCCTGCAGGCCGGCCCGGAAGCCGGCGAAGTAGTCGTCGGGCAGGGCCAGCGCCACCGCGACCGCCGGTTGCAGCGGCGCCGCGTTGACGAAGGTGAGGAACTGCTTCACCCGCAGCACCGCGGAGACCAGCGCGGCCGGACCGCTGACCCAGCCCACCTTCCAGCCGGTGCAGGAGAACGTCTTGCCGGCCGAGGAGATGCGCAGCGTCCGCTCACGCATCCCGGGCAGGGTGGCCAGCGGCACGTGCGGGGCGGCCGCGTCGGTGAAGACCAGGTGCTCGTAGACCTCGTCGGTCACCGCGTACGCGCCGTGCTCCTGGCACAGCTGCGCGACCAGGGCCAGCTCGGCGGGGGTGAACACCTTGCCGGTCGGGTTGTGCGGCGAGTTGAGCAGCACCAGCCGGGTGCGCGGGCCGAACGCGGCGCGCAGCGCGGCCGGGTCGAAGGCGTACCGGCCGTCGGGGCCGGGACGCAGCGTGACCGGGCGTCGGACCGCGCCGGCCAGCGCGATCGAGGCGGCGTACGAGTCGTAGTAGGGCTCGAAGCAGACCACCTCGTCGCCCGGCTCGCAGAGCGCCAGGATGCTCGCCGCGATCGCCTCGGTGGCGCCCGCGGTCACCACGATCTCGCCGTCCGGGTCGTACTCCAGCCCCCAGAACCGCCGCTGGTGCGCGGCCACCGCGGCACGCAGGGCCGGGACGCCCGGACCGGGCGGATACTGGTTCTGCCCGGCGCGCAGCGCCTCGGCCGCGGCGGCGAGCATCTCCGGCGGGCCGTCGGTGTCCGGGAAGCCCTGGCCGAGGTTGACCGCGCCGGTGCGCACGGCCAGGGCGGACATCTCGGCGAAGATGGTCGTTCCGAACGGGCGCATCCGCGCCACCAGCGGGTCGACCTGGGCGGGGGTGGTCGTCACGCCCGCCAGCCTACGGACCACCGGCGCGGCTTCAACCCCTCGCCTCAGCCGGTGCAGTTCACCCAGTACGCGCGCTCGTCGATCGCGACGGTGCGCCCGGCGACGGTGATCCGGCAGCTGATCCGATCCGGCTGACCGTGGCTCGCCAGGACCATCACCCGCCCGGCGTCGTGCATCCGCAGGCTCCGCCGCCACGGCAGCGTGACCTGCTCGACCTGGATGAAGTCGCCGTTGGCGTCGTAGTACTCCAGGTCCGCGGGGCCACGCCCGGTCACCTCGTACACCACGGTGACCTCGCCCGGCCCGTCCGACGGGGTCAGCGCCGGCCGCACCGTCGGGCGCGGCTGGGTCGGCCAGGTCTCCGGCTCCTCGTAGTCGTAGTACGGGTCGTAGGTCTCCTGTGCGTACGGGTCGACCGGGTAGGGGGTGTCGGCGCTGTAGATGAGGCCGGCGACGCCGAGGCAGGCGCAGAGCCCGAACGCGAGGACGGTGGTCACGGCGACGACGACGCCGACCACCGTCGACCGGTTGCCCGAGCGGGCCGGGGCCGGCGGCACGTACGGCGGCGGGTAGCCGGGCGGCAGGTGGCCCGGGGGAAGGTAGCCGGGCGGGTACCAGGCCGGCCCCGGGGCGCCGACCGGCGGCGGGAAGCCCGGCGGGGCGCCGGCCG
>NZ_QGSW01000481.1:0-1682 GCF_003176715.1 Micromonospora sp. S4605 | reverse complement strand
TAGCCTCGATGATTCGCGCCTGACGCCGGTTCCTTCCGCCCGGCAGGTCTGATCGCTGTTGATAGATGCGATTGTGGTTCCGGCATGGTGGCGGGCCGTCTGTCGCGGCGGCGGGCGTGGTCTCCTGGGGGTCCTCCGGGTTGTCGGGGCAGCGGCTGAACTGGTCAGCCGGGGGCGGGGATGGCCGCGATCCGGGTGAACGCGGCGGTGATCTGTTCGGCCCAGGGCCAGGTGGCGGGAATGCGAAGCCTGCGGCGGCGTTGCCCGCGCACGAGTCGGGCGGCGGTGTGCAGCAGGCGGTAGCGCAGCCGTTTGGGTTCGGCTTTGGCCAGTTCGCCGTGCAGGGCGTGGATCTGCAGCCAGGCGATCAGGTCGACCGCGATCGCCGCCGCGGTGCACCAGGCGGCGTTGATGGCGAACTCGCGGGAGGGTAGCCGGCGAAGGCCGGTGTCCTTGGCGCAGCGGATCCGGTCCTCGACGCGGGCGTGGGCGCGGTGGCGGGCCTCCAGCCACTGCAAGGCGCCGGTGGTGGTGTTGGTGACGAACGCGGTGTAGCGCCAGCCGTCGCGTTCCTCGAACAGTGTCAGCTGGGCGCCAGGGTGGGGGCGTTCCCGCCGGACGATGATCCGCATCCCGGCCGGCCAGCCGGGCAGGTGCAGCAGGCCGGTCAGTTCGGCCACGGCGGCGCCGTCGCGCACAGCGCCGTCGGCGTCGATCGCTGGCGACCACGCGGAGGCGGGCAGGCCGGTGATGGCGGCGCGTTCGGTCTCGCCGATCGACCAACCGAGGGAGTACTCCACCCGGCGGCCGCGCTTGCTGTCCTGCTCCGTGAGCCAGTCGAGCACGGCGTGGGTGGCCGCCGCGGAGTCGCCGCGGATGAGCAGGTGCCGGCGGTGCGGTGCGGGGACCTGCGCGACCGCTTGGGCGAGCACGTCGAGGTGATCGGCGGCGGTGTTGGCGCCGGCGTTGCCCGGCCGCAGCGTGATGGCGAGCAACTCGGCGGTGTTGTCGCAGGTCACCAGGATCGGATGGAACCCGAAGGTGTGCTTGTAGGTGGCCGCCGCGCCCTCCTTCTCGCTGTGGGCGAGGACGATCGTGGAGTCGATGTCCAGCACGACGACCCCGGAACCGACGTCCCGACCGGCCGCCGTCGCCGCCGGTGGACCGCCGAACAGCTGCCACATCCGGGCCCGCACCTTCGCCCTAGCCTTGGCGATGCGCCGCAGCTGCACCGCACCGATCTCGTCCAAGGCCCGCCACACCGTGGTATCTGAGGCCACCGGCCCGAACACCTCCTGCTGGTGGCGCAGCATGTCGATGTCGGCGATCGCTTCCCCGCCGTCGGCGATCATCACCGCGAGGTCGACCAGCACTCGACCCCGATCATGCACCGGCCACCGGCCGGCCCGGGCCAGCCCCGCCGACAACGCCACCGTCAACCCGGTCCGGTCGGCCAGCATCCGCAGCAGCGCCGCACCGACGTGCGACACCACACCCGACCCGCCCGCGGTGACCCGCAGATCCCTCGACCACGCCGTAAGCTGCACCTCGGAAGTGCCTCCCTCGAAGAGAAACCTGTAGATGTCGCAATCACAAGTTTCCCTTGCAGGGCAGGCACTTCCGCTCATCTACACGCCGACGAACAGCACACCTCGGCGATCACCGTGAATCACCCAGGCTAG
>NZ_QGSW01000294.1:0-1710 GCF_003176715.1 Micromonospora sp. S4605 | reverse complement strand
GTCAGGGGGTGGGGGGTTCGCCGGCGTCCAGGACGGCCTGGGTCCAGCCGCCTTCGATGACGCCGGTGCCGTCGAGCAGGGCCCAGTCGACGACGTCGGCGGCTTCCACCACCACCGGGCTGCCGATCCGGACGGTCGGGTCGGTGTGCGCGTCGCTGGCGCTGGCACCGACGATCCGCTCCGGCGCCTCCCGCGAGGTCACCCCGGCCCAGACGAACTCGGGGCCGTCGTCGCCGGGCAGGCCGTACTTGACCACCAGCTGGGTCTCCGGCGGCAGCTGGCCGGTGACGAACCGGGCCCGGATGTCGCCGAGCCCGGCGCGGGCGGTCGCGATCGCCCGGCTCATCGCGTCGCCGGAGCGGGCGTAGCGCACGTCCGGCTGGATGCCGGAGAAGAGGGTGGCACAGGCGGCGGCGTAGTAGCGTCCGGCCGGCCCGGGGTGCCCGGCGGGCGGGTGCAGGCTGAGGAACGAGTCGGCGTCCGGGTCGGTGGCCGGGTCCAGCTCCAGCCGCAGCAGCACCGGCGCGGTCGCCCCGTGCTGCTCGGGATTGCCGTACGCCACGGCGATGTCGTGCCCGGTCACCGTGGCCAGCACGGGCAGCTGCACGAACGCCGGCACCTCCTCGCCGGCCAGCCCGTCGGTCCAGTCCCGCAGCAGCCGCCGCGCGGCGCCGGTCATCACCGCGCCCCAGGCCCGGGTGAGGTGGTCCGGCACCCCCTGGGTCTGCAGTTCCAGCAGCCCGAACCGGCGCAGCCCCTTGGTGGTGAACCAGAGCCCCTCGGCGTCCGAGGAGTACGGCACCAGCACCCAGTCGACCAGCCGGATCCGCCCCCGCTCGTCGGGGAGCGACCGCAACGCCGTCGCCGGGTCGAGGAACTGCAACCCGAAGACGTCCACCACGTCGCCGTGCACCGTTTCGGCGACCGCGGCGGCCACCGCCCGCGCCGCCCACTCGTGCGCCGGCGGCCAGCCGGGCCGGTACTCGGCCTGCACCACCACCAGGTGGCTGGCCGCGGCCAGCCGGTCCAGCTGCGCCTCGCTGGCGCCGAACGCGGTGAGCAGGTCCGGCGGCAGCTCGGGGAACTCGCTGACCGGCCGGGTGTCCACGCTCATCAGCGGACTGTCCAGCATCTGCCGGGCCAGGCCGTACACCGGATCGGCCAGCCGGCCCTGCAGCGCCTCCACCGCGGTCTTCGGACCGACCCTCGGCAACCCGGCCATCGGCACCAGGTAGGTGGCGCTCAGCGACTCCGGCACCGGTACGGGCAGGAAGTCGTCCGTGATGAGCATGATCGTTCCCCCGGTCGGCCGCACCGTGCTGTCGTGGGAGAACGCTACCCGCCGCGGCGCGCCGGACTCAGCTGGACAGCACGAGTCCCAGGTAGACCAGCGTGGTGACCAGCTCCACGGTGGCGCCGAGCACGTCGCCGGTGATCCCGCCGAGGCGGCGTACCACGTGCCGCAGCAGGGCGGCCGCCGCGGCGAGGGCGGCGAGAACGGCGAGCGGCCCCTGCCACGGGCGGTCCGGCACCGCGGCGACCGCCACCAGCGCGACGGCCGCCGTGCCGGCGACCAGCGCGACCGGCCCGACGGTCCCGGCGACCAGCGCGCCCAGCCCTTCCGGCCGGGCCGCCGGCACGCCCCGCCGGCAGGCCACAGCGACGCCGAGCCGGCCGGCGGCGGTCGCCGCCACCACCGCCGCGAGCGCC
>NZ_QGSW01000478.1:0-1715 GCF_003176715.1 Micromonospora sp. S4605 | reverse complement strand
GCGCGGACACCGGTGGAGCCGGGATGGGTGCGGCCGGTGGAACGGAGGCCGGTGCGCCGGTTGGCGCGGACATGGGTGCGGCCGGTGGGCCGGAGGCCGGTGCGCCGGTTGGCGCGGACACGGAAGCGGCCGGTGGGCCGGACACGGGTGTGGCGGCCGAGGTGGGCACCGGTGCGGCGGGCGGTGCGGAGACGGGCCGAGCCGGTGGTGCGGAGACCGGCGTGGCCGGCGGTCCGGCAAAGGGTGCGGCGGCAGCCTGTGCGGGCGGGGCGGTCGTGGCTGTGCGCCCGTCGCCGGGTGCCGCGGACACCGGCGCGCCGGGGGCGGAGGCTGCCGTGGCCGGCTCGGCGGACTGCCACGACGGGTGCGACCCGGGGTGGGCCGAGGGAGCGGCAGCGCGTACCGCCGGTTCGGCCGAGTCGGGCCGCGCCGGCACCGCTGGCGTGGCCGGAGCGGCCGACACGGAGGCGGCGTCGGCAACCGCCGGCGGCACCGCGTCGGCGGCCATCGGGTCCTGGCCGGTGGGGGCCGTCGGAGCGACCGGGTCCGTACTGGCCGGCGGCGCGGCCACCGGCGTGTCGGTGTGGGTGGCTGGCCCGGCCAGATCCGGTGCCGTCGGGACGCCGTCGAGCCGCTCGCCGTCGCCGGGCGCTGTTGCCGCGTGGTCGGGGTGGACCGTCGGCGTCGTCGCGGATGCCGCCGTGCCGCCATCGGCGGGCGGTGCGGGCACGGGCGCGGTCGGGCTCTGCTCGGCCGGCCGCACGGCGGCCGGGACGCCGGCAGTCGACGCGGTCGCGTCCCGGCCCTCGGCGGGGGGAGTGGGTGGCTCAGTCGTCGCCGGGCCGTCCGGTGCCGCCGGAGCCGATGCGGTCACACCGACCGGCGGCGCGCCGGCAACCGTCCCGACCGGCGTGCCGGCAACCGCCTCGACGGGCGGCGCGGAGGTCGGTGCCACGGTGTGATCGGTGCGCCGCGGGAGGGCCGGCTCGGCCGGCTGGCGGTCGGCGAAGGCGGCCGATGCCGCCACCTCGTTCCCGACCGGTGCCGCCACCTCGTCCGTGACCGGCTCGGGTGCCGGCGCGGTCGGTCCGGGGTCCGCCGCCGCGGATGGCGGGGCCGGCCGTTCTGTCGCAGTGGTGTCGGCCTTCGCCGCCGGCTTGGCGGGCCCGAACCAGGCGGCCGGTCCGCTCGGAGCGTTGCCGTCCGCCGGCTCCGGACGCAGGGCCGGCGCGGGCGGGTCGCTCGGCGGCGGCGGGACGTAGACCTTCGGCCGGTCGGGGGTGATGGCCAGCCCCGGAGGCGCCAGCTGAGCGGTCTCGGGCGGCGCGGTGCCGCCGCCCGACCCGGGACGGTCGGTGGGAGTCGCGCCGGTTCGGTCGGCCGGGACCGCCGGCGACGCCGGTGGGGCGCTCGCCGGCGCGTCCGGAGTCGGCTGGAACTCCATCCGCAGCCGGGCGGCCGGCGGTGCGGAGCCGGGCCGTCCGTCGGGCGTGGACGGAGGGCGGGCGGCCGGTGGCCGCTGCTCGGGGGCGGGCGCGTCCGGCCGGCCGCCGCCGGGCGTCGCCGACGCCGGACCCCACGCTGGCGGCGCGGCCGTACGGTCGTGGCCGCCGGCAGCCGCCGGGTCGAACGCGGGCGGTGTGCCGACCGGACGGTCCCCAGGGCCGGGCTGCGGTGCGGCCGGGTACGGCGGCACCGGGCGGCCGGATTCCGGT
>NZ_QGSW01000467.1:0-1736 GCF_003176715.1 Micromonospora sp. S4605 | reverse complement strand
GGTCAGGACGCCGAGCTGCTGGCCCAGGTGGCGGCGAACCCGGCCGACGGGGTCGCCACCCTGGTGGACGCGGTGCCCGGGCTGCTCGCCGCCGACTGGGCGGTCGCCGCGGTGGTGCCGTTGGACTGGGCCACCCGGGCCGGCGGCGGGCAGCCCACCATCGGGCAGGCCAGTTGGCGGGCGCCGGTCCCGCCGCCGCTGCCGGAGGTGACTCCGCTGCGCGCCCGGGCGGTCAGCACGCCCGACGGCGGCCACTTCGCGGTCGCCCCGTTCGGCCGGGCCGGCCTGGTGCTGGTGTTGGCCCGGGAACGCACCGAACCGCTGGCCGCGCCGGCGTTCCACGGCACCGAGGTGGACCGGCTGGCGCAGCTGGTCCGGGCCAGTGCGGTGATCCTCGGCGACCGGCTCGACCTGGTCGGCGTGCCGCCGGTGGTGGCCGGCCCTTGACCGAGCCGGCTCGCGGGTCGGGTGTGGCGCAGGTCGCGCACCTGGTTCCGGAGCCGTCACCCCGGGGCAACCGGCCGGCAACAGCCAGCCGCGAGGGTCGTACCGGGGAAGGGAGGCAACCATGACGTTGTGGCGGATCCGAGCCACCGTGGACGACCGGCCGGGCTACCTGTCGGTGCTCACGGCCAGCCTCGCGTTGCGCGGGGTCAACATCCTCACCGTGCAGGTGCACACCACCGAGCGGGGCGCGGTCGACGACTTCCTGGTCGACGCGCCGGACACGCTCGGCGAGGCCGACCTGGTCGCCGCCGTCGAGCGGGGCCGGGGCCGGGACTGCTGGGTCGCGCGCAGCGAGGCGCGCGGGCTGGCCGACCAGCCGACCCGGGTGCTCGGCCTGGCCAACCGCCTGGTGCGTGACCCGGACGCGACCGGTGAGGCGCTGCGCGCGCTGCTCGGCGCGGACACGGTCAGCTGGCGGCCGGCGCCGGCCGGGGTCCGCAGCGGCATCACCGGGCGCACCATGCTGCTGGCCGATCCGGGCGGCGGGTCCTTCGAGCTGCGCCGGGCCGCCCCGGACTTCACCCCGGCCGAGTACGCCCGGGCGCAGGCCCTGGCCGAGTTGGCCGCGACCGTCGCGCGTCGGGCCGCCGAGCAGGTCACCCTGGTCCTGCCCGACGGCGCCGAGGTGGGCGTACGACCGGCCGGCCCGGACGACCTGGCTGGCGTGGTCGAGTTGCACGAGGCGTGCTCGGCGCGCAGCCGGTACCGGCGCTACCTGGGCGGCGGGGCGGCCCCGTCGCCGAACCGGCTGCGCCGGCTGCTGGAACCGGCGCGCGGGTTGACCCTGCTCGCCACCGCGCCCGGCTGCCCCGGCCCGGGGGAGCCGGTGGTGGCGATGGCGAACCTGCTCGCCGAGGGCGACGAGGCCGAGGTGGCGTTGCTGGTGCGGGACGACTGGCAGCGGCGCGGGCTGGGCTCGGCGCTGCTGCGGCGACTGGTCGGGCACGCCGAGCGGGCCGGCTACGCGGCGCTGCTGCTGCACGTCCAGGCCGAGAACGCCCCGATGCTGCGCACCCTGCGCCGGCTGGCCCGGCCGACCCCGACCGACCGTGACGGCGCCCTGCTCACCCTCACCATCCCGCTCACCACCCCCACTTCCGCCCGCCCCCGCTGACGACCGGGCGCGATCTCGCACTCTCCGCCCCGGCGGAACCGGCACGTGCCCGGTTCCGCCGGGCCGGAGGTGCGAGATCGCGCCTGGTCGTCAGCGGGGGCGGACGGAAGTGGGG
>NZ_QGSW01000477.1:0-1754 GCF_003176715.1 Micromonospora sp. S4605 | reverse complement strand
CCGGTGGATCCCGCCACCGAACCCCTCGCCGCCCGCTGACCGGCCCGATCCTGGTAGGAAGCGGCCCCTCCGGGGGCTGTTTCCTACCAGGATCGACGGCGCCGGGCGGCCGGGTCCCGGTCCGCCGTCCGTGCCGGTGGCCTGGTCGATCGGGGGAGGTGCCGGTGACCGGACGGCTGCCCGATTTCTTCCAGCCTGTGCTCGTCTGCGACGGCGCCCGGTGAACCCCCTCACGAACAGGGGCGGATCGGTTTGCCGGCCGCCAGACTTGGCGACCGCCGAACCACCGAGCGGGTCGGCGTCGTCAGTCGCCGTCGTACGGGGAGGTCGTGGCCCGTGGGTGCCACGTTCGCAGCGCTGCGCCACCGCAACTACCGGATCTGGGCCGCTGCGGGTTTCGTGTCCGTGGTCGGCACCTGGATGCAGGTGCTCGGGGTCAACTGGTACGTGCTCGCCGAGACCCGGTCGGCGACCTCGATGGGCCTCGCCGTCCTCCTTCAGGCCCTGCCCACGCTGCTGCTCAGCGTCTGGGGCGGGGCGCTGGCCGACCGGCTGCGGGCCAAGCCACTGCTGATCGCCGCGCAGGCCGCCCACGCGGCGCTGGCCGCCGGACTGGCGGTGGTGGCCGTCACCGGTACCGGCGGCCTGCCGGCGATCTACGCGATCTCGCTGGCCACCGGCGCGGTCTCGGCGATCGAGGGGCCGGTGATGGGTCGCTGGACGTCGACCCTGGTGGACCGGGAGAGCCTGGGCAACGCCCTGGCGCTCGGGTCGCTCACCCACTCCGCCGGCCGCATCCTGGGCATGAGCGCCGGCGCCGTGGTGGTCGCCGCCGTCGGTCCGGCCCTGCTCTTCGCGATCAACGCGGCCAGCTTCGTCGCGGTGCTGGCCGCGCTGTTCGCCGTACGGGAGCGCGAGCTGCACACCGGCGGGCCGGCGGCCGACGCGGAGCCCGCCGACGGCGGCATCCGGGCCGGCTTCCGTTACCTGCTGCGCCAGCCGGTGGTGCTGGTCGCATTGGCCCTGTCCTTCGTGCTCGGCAGCCTCGGCCGCAACTACCAGGTCACCATGGCGGCGATGAGTGAGGGGCCGCTGGGCGCTGGTGCGGCCGGCTACGGCGTGCTGTCCACGGTCTTCGCGGTGGGCACGGTGCTCGGCGCGTTCGTCGCGGCCCGCCGCCGGCACCTGGGCTACGGCGTCCTGGTCGGCGCGGGCCTGCTGGCCAGCGGGCTGCAGATCGGCGCCGGCCTGGCCCCGAGCACCCTGGGCTTCGCCGCGGTGATCCTGCCGATCGCCGCCGCCGCGGTGATCATCGACACCACCGTGGGCACCCGGGCCCAACTCGACACCGACTACGCGATGCGCGGCCGGGTGCTGGCCGCGCTGGCGGTCACCGGCTCGGTCTCCGCCGCGGTCGGCGCTCCGCTGCTCGGCTGGCTCTCCGAGCACGCCGGCCCGCGGCAGACGCTGGTGCTGGCCGGTGTGGCCACGGCGGTGGCCACCGCCGTGGCCGGGGTGGCGCTGGACGGGCTGCGGGATCGCCGGCTGCGCGGGCGGATCAGCCGCGCGCTGGCCGCGCCCAGGGTGCGTCGGGCCGCCTCGACCGCCGCCCGCGTGGTCCGGCCCGCCTCGACGGTGGCTCGGCCGGTGTCGATGGCGACCGTCCGGCCGGTGGCCGGCGTCCCCACCGCCCGCTGGGCGCCGCCCCGGCCGAGGGGCGCCCGGCTGCGCCCGCCGGCCGACGAGTACGCGGC
>NZ_QGSW01000255.1:0-1772 GCF_003176715.1 Micromonospora sp. S4605 | reverse complement strand
CCCAAGCCCTCGGCTTCTGATACGTAAGCCGGGCGGCTTACGTATCAGTCGGCGCGGCGGGTGGCGGCGATGGCCAGGTCGACCAGGGCCTGGCGGGCCTCGGTGTCCAGGTCGACGGTGGTCAGGGCGGCCAGCGCGGCGTCGGTGAGGGTGACGATCCGCTGCTCGGTACGGGCCAGCGCGCCGCACCCGGTGATCAGCTCGCGGAGCCGGGTGACGCCCTCCTCGTCCAGCTCCGGGTCGCCCAGCCGGCCGAGCAGCAGCTCCCGGCCCGCCTCGTCGGCCGCCTCCAGGGCGGCCGCCACCAGGTAGGTGCGCTTGCCCTCGCGCAGGTCGTCGCCGGCCGGCTTGCCGGTCTGGGCCGGGTCGCCGAAGACCCCGAGCACGTCGTCGCGGAGCTGGAACGCCTCGCCCAGCGGCAGCCCGTACGCCGAGTACGCCGTCCGCACGTCAGCCGACGCGCCGGCCAGCGCGGCGCCGAGCAGCAGCGGCCGCTCGACCGTGTACTTCGCCGACTTGTAGCGGGCGACCTTGCCGGCCCGTTCCACCGAGGTGTCCCCGGTGGCCTGGGTCAGCACGTCGAGGTACTGCCCGACGGTCACCTCGGTGCGCATCTCGTCGAAGACCGGCCGGGCCCGGGCCACCGTGCCCGGCTCGAGTCCGGCCGAGTGCAGCAGCTCGTCGGACCAGACCAGGCACAGGTCGCCGAGCAGGATCGCCGCCGCGTCGCCGAAGCCGTTCGGGTCTCCGCGCCAGCCGGCCGCCCGGTGCCGGCCGGCGAACCGGCGGTGCACCGCCGGCTCGCCCCGCCGGGTGTCGGAGCGGTCCATCAGGTCGTCGTGGATCAGGGCGCTGGCCTGGACGAACTCCAGCGCGGCCAGGGCGCTCACCACCTGGTCGGAGTCCACCCCGCCGGCGCCCCGGTAGCCCCAGTAGGCGAACGCCGGCCGGAGTCGCTTGCCGCCGCCGAGGACGAACGCCTCGATCGCCTCGGCGACCGGTGCCAGGGCGTCGTCGACCCCGGCCATCCAGGTGCGTTGGGTGGCCAGGAACTCGGCCAGGGCCTTGTCGACCCGTTGGCGCAGTCCGGCGCGGTCGACGGGGGAGACAGGAGCAGCGTCGGTCACGCCCCGACGCTAGCCGGTCCGCCTCCGCGCCGCCGTACCCGTGGGTATCCGACTCGCCGTGGCGGCCCTGCCGCGACCCGGTGGCGCGTCGGAGCGGGCCCGGCCCGGCGGCGCCGCCGGCGCGCGGGGCAGGTACGGCCCGGCCGCCGCGACGAGCGCCGCGTACCGCCGTGCGGCCGGCTCGTGCGGGTGCCCGGCCAGCCGGCGGCGCAGCTCGGACAGCGGGCCGAGCGCCCGTGGCGAGCCGGCGCGGACCGCGTCGAGCAGCGCCTCGCCGGCCACCGCGCTGGCCTGCTCGACCTCGCCGAGTTGCAGGTAGCCCCGGGCCAGCCAGCCGCCGTAGATCGCCGCGCCGCGCGGGTGCCCGCGCCGCCGGGCGGCGACCAGCGGCGCCTCGGCCGGGCCGGGGTGGCCCAACGCGACCAGCGCGCGCCCGGTCATCGCCGCCAGTTCGACGCCGTCGAGCCAGTAGAGCCAGGACGGCTCCCGACCCGGTTCCGGCGGGTCGCCACCCGCGCGCCGCGCCCCGTCGAGCGCCTGCCGGGCCGCGCTGGCCCGCCCGTCGAGCGCGGCCGCCAGCGCCACCCGGTGCAGCAGCAGCGCCCGCAGGCCCGGCGTGGCGTGCCGGCGCACCCCGGCGTACCC
>NZ_QGSW01000449.1:0-1783 GCF_003176715.1 Micromonospora sp. S4605 | reverse complement strand
GGGCCGCCCCGCGGTCGGGCCAGAGGATCGCCGCGCAGCCCTCGGGGCTGATCACCGAGTAGACCGCGTGCCGGCGGCCACACCCACCACCCCGGCCGGACCGCCGGCCGCCGGCGGGGACGGGCCGGCCCGGAGCACGGTGCGCTCGCCGATCGTGGGCACCTTCTACCGCGCCCCGGAACCCGGCGCCGCGCCGTTCGTCGCCGTCGGCGACCTGGTCCGGCCGGGCCAGGTGGTCGGCATCGTCGAGGCGATGAAGCTGATGAACGAGGTGACCGCGGACCGGGCCGGGCGGGTGGTCGAGGTGCTGGCCGAGGACGGCCAGCCGGTGGAGTACGACCAGCCGCTGGTCGCCCTGGAACCGGCCTGAGGTGGTGGCGATGTTCGAGAAGGTGCTGATCGCCAACCGGGGCGAGATCGCCCTGCGGGTGCTGCGGGCCTGCCGCGAACTGGGGGTGCGCACCGCGGTGGTCTACTCCAGCGCGGACGCCGACTCGACGCCGGTCCGACTCGCCGACGAGGCGGTCCGGATCGGGCCGGCGCAGAGCCGGCGCAGCTACCTCAACGCCGCGGCGATCGTCGAGGCGGCCCGGCAGGTCGGTGCGCAGGCGGTGCACCCGGGCTACGGGTTCCTCTCCGAGGACGCCGACTTCGCCGAGATCTGCGAGCAGAACGGACTGACCTTCATCGGCCCGCCGCCGCGGGTGATGGCCGAGCTGGCCGACAAGTCCTCCGCCCGGGCGCTGATGCGCCGGGCCGGGCTGCCGCTGCCGCCGGGCAGCGTCCGGCCGGTGCCGACGGCCGCGGCGGCGGTGGCGGTGGCCGCCGAGGTCGGCTACCCGGTGATCGTCAAGGCGGCCGCCGGCGGCGGCGGGCGGGGCATGACCGTGGTCCGCACCCCGGCGGACCTGCCCCGGGCCTACGCGCGCACCAGGGCGGCGGCGCAGGCGGTCTTCGGCGACGACCGGGTGTACGTCGAGCGGTACCTCACCGACGCCCGGCACGTCGAGGTCCAGGTGCTCTGCGACCAGCACGGCAACGGCGTGCACCTGGGCACCCGGGACTGCTCGGTGCAGCGCCGGCACCAGAAGCTGGTCGAGGAGGCACCGGCGCCGGCGCTCTCCACGGCCACCCTGGAGGCGATCGCGGCGGCCGCCCTGCACGGCGCCCTCGACGTCGGCTTCACCGGCGCCGGCACGGTCGAGTTCCTGGTCGACGCGGACGAGCGGTTCCACTTCCTGGAGATCAACTGCCGGATCCAGGTGGAGCACCCGGTCACCGAGATGATCACCGGGATCGACCTGGTGCACGAGCAGTTGCACATCGCCGCCGGGGTGCCGCTGCGGCTGCGACAGCAGGACGTCCGCCCGCACGGGGTGGCGGTCGAGTGCCGGGTCAACGTGGAGGACCCGGACCGCGACTTCGCCCCGACCCCCGGCCGGCTGGAGCGGTTCGTCCCGCCCGGCGGCCCGTTCACCCGGGTCGACACCCACGGCCATCCCGGCTACGTCGTCGGCCCGTACTACGACTCGCTGCTGGCCAAGGTGGCCGTCTGGGCGCCCGACCGGGATCTCGCCCTGAACCGGCTGGAGCGGGCCCTCGACGAGTTCGACATCGCCGGGCCGGGGGTGCGCACCACCATCCCGTTCGTCCGCCGGGTGCTCGACGATCCCGGATTCCGCAAGGGGCGCTACTCGACCGGCCTGGTCGACCGGCTGCTCGCCGCCCGGGACCCGGTCCGACCGGCCGCGCCGTCCGGGTCGCCGTCCTGTCGCTTATACAC
>NZ_QGSW01000359.1:0-1806 GCF_003176715.1 Micromonospora sp. S4605 | reverse complement strand
CTCCCCCGGTCCTGCGGCGGCCGGTTACCCGGCCGGGACGGGTTCACCCCTTCGGGGGGCGCCGGCTTCACCCGTCCCCGGCCCACCCTGGGCGTACGCGGGCGGCCGGCCGCGCGTGACCGGCCGCCCGCCGGCGCGTTCCGGTCGGGCTCGACCCGGCGGCGGCCAGAGGTGGCCGGAGGTGGCTGGAGATGGCCGGAGGTGGCCGGAGGTGGCCGGAGACGGCCAGAGCGCCAGCGGTGACCGGTGGGACAGGGGGTGCGCGACAGGTGGGACCGATCGCACGGCTGGCCGGCGGCGGCATCGCACTCGGCGCGGCGGCGGTCGGCGCGGCGGCGGTACGCGCGCTGACCGCGCCGCGCCGGGTCGGCTGGCCGGACGGCGGCGACGGGCGGCCCGCGCGCTGGCAGGTGGTGACGGTGGACCGCCCACCCGGCCAGGTGCTGCCCGAGGGCCGCTGGCCGGAGCCGCTACGCCGGCTCGGCGACGCGGTGCAGGTGCGGGTCCGCCCCGCCCCCGGTGACCGGGGCACCGAACTCGCCGCCCGGCCGCGCCCGGGTGCCGGACCGCCGCCGGGGCTCGCCGTCCACCTGGTCGGCGACGACCCGGGTCGGCTGGTCCGGCAGGCGCTTCGGCAGGTCAAACAGCTCGCCGAGACCGGCGAGGTGCTCCGCCCCGACCGCAGTGAGCTGGACCGTCCGGCGGTGACGCCGGAATGAGGGCCCTCTGCTGGATGGGCGCCGGCGAGCTGGCGGTACGGCAGCTGCCCGACCCGGAGCTGCGCAACGCCCACGACGCCATCGTCCGGGTACGGCGCAGTGCCGCCTGCGCCGCCGACCTGGCACTGCTCGCCGGGCGGGGGCCGGCCGTCGGCGAGGTGCTCGGCCACGAGTTCGTCGGCGAGGTGGTCGAGGTCGGTCCGGAGGTGCGCCGGCACCGGGCCGGCGACCGGGTGGTGGTCTGCTCCTCGGTCTCCTGCGGCAGTTGCTGGTACTGCCGCCGCGAGCTGCACTCCTGCTGCGACAACGGCAGCACCGATCCGGCCGCGGGCGAGGCGGCCTGGGGCCACCCGGTCGCTGGCTGCTTCGGTCAGCCCCGGTCCCAGGGCGGCTTCGCCGGCAGCCACGCCGAGTACGTCCGGGTGCCGTACGCCGACGTCGGGGCGTTCGCCGTACCGGAGCCGGTCAGCGACGACCGGGCGTTGTTCGCCTCGGACGCCGCGCCGGCCGGCTGGATGGGCGCCGACCTGGGCGGGGTACGCCCCGGCGACGTGGTGGCAGTCTGGGGCGCCGGCGCGGTCGGCCAGGTCGCCGCGCGGGCGGCGCGGCTGCTCGGCGCGGAGCGGGTGGTGGTGGTCGACCGGCACCCCGACCGGCTGCGCGCGGCCGAGCGGCACGCGGGCGCCGAGACGCTCGACTACCGCCGCGTCGACGTCGCCGCGGAGCTGCGGGAACGCAGTGGCGGCCGGGGACCGGACGTGTGCGTCGACGCGGTCGGTACACCCGCCGCGACCCGTTCGCTGGGTGACCGCCTCACCGGCGCGGCACCCCGCCCGGTGGCGGTCCGGGAGGCGGTGCACGCCTGCCGCAAGGGCGGCAGCGTCGTCGTGCTCGGGGCGCACCCCGGCGTGGTCGACACGTTCCCGCTCGGCGCGGTGACCGCCAAGGGGTTGACCATCCGCGGCGCCCGGCAGCACGGGCCGCGCTACATCCCGATGCTGCTGGACCGGATGGCCCGCGACGAGCTGCGCACCGAGTACCTCGCCACCCACCACCTCCCCCTGGACCGCGCCCCCGAGGCCTACAC
>NZ_QGSW01000364.1:0-1808 GCF_003176715.1 Micromonospora sp. S4605 | reverse complement strand
CGGGCGGATTCCTGTTTCACGGCGCGGCGCCGGCACGGATGCCGGTCTTACCTGCGCTCCACAGGCGTTTGAGTTGTCCCAGCGTCCCTGGGCCAACACATTGATCGCCGCGTTCACGTCCGGTCATGGGTTGCCCCGCATGGGCAGGTCCATGACCGGACGTTGAGCGGCTTGGGTCCGTCGATCCGGCCGCACGCTGAGCAGGTCTGCGACGTGGGTGCGAAACGGTTGATCTTCCCGAACCTTCGCCCGGCGCGGGCGGCCTTGTACTCCAGCATTGCGGTNAAGCTGGCCCACCCGGCGTCGTACACGGACTTCGCCAGCCGGGTACGGCCGAGACCAGCCACGCACAGGTCCTCGACGTACACCGCTTGGTTGTCGCGGATGATCGCCGTGGACAGCTTGTGCTGCCAGTCCCGCCGGGTGTCGGCCACCCGGGCGTGCGCCCGAGCCACCTTCTTGACGGCCTTCTTGCGGTTGCTGCTGCCCCGCTGCTTGCGGGACAGATCCTGCTGCAACCGCTTGAGCTTGCGGGCCGCACGGCGCAGAAACGTCGGTGCCGTGACCTTCGTGCCGTCCGAGAGGACCGCGAAGTGCGTCAGCCCCAGGTCGATACCCACCTCGGAGTCGACCGGCGGCAGCGCTTCGTCGGTGGCCTGCACGACGAACGACGCGAAGTACCGCCCAGATGCGTCCCGGATAATCGCCACGGACGACGGGTCCGCCGGAAGGTTGCGTGACCAGCGCACGGGCAGGTCGCCGACCTTCGGTAGGCGCAGGCGGCCATTGTCGAGGACCTTGAACCGGGAGTTCTTGGTGAACCGGATGGCCTGCCGGTTGTCCTTGCGCGACCGGAACCGCGGCGGCGCGACCTTGCGGCCCCTGCGTTTGCCAGACAGGGAGTTGAAGAAGTTCCGGTACGCGGTGTTCAAGTCCGCGAGTGCCTGCTGCAACACCACGGCCGAGACCTCGCCCAGCCATGCCCGCTGCGGGGTCAGCTTGGCCTCGGTGATCAGCCGTCGGGACAGCTCGGCGTCGCAGATGTACCTCTCGCCCTGCTCGCGTGCCTGCTGGCGCAGACGCAGCCCGTCGTTGAACACCACCCGCGCGCACCCGAACGCCCGAGCCAGCTCGATCTGCTGGCCGGGCGTCGGGTAGACGCGGAAGTTGTAACGAAGCTGCACATCGGACAGTCTACCCTTGGTCTATGGCTGGCCCCCTGGATGTTCGCACCGGTAGACACTGTGTCTTCGTCCTGCACGCCCACTTGGTCTTCGTGACGAAGCTCCGGCACAGGGTGTTCACCGACCAGCACCTGACCCGCCTAGAAGAAATCATGCGGGCGGTATGCGCCGACTTCGAGTGCGACCTGGTCGAGTTCAACGGCGAGGGCGAGCACGTGCACCTACTGGTCAACTTCCCGCCGAAGGTCGCCTTGTCGAAGCTGGTCAACAGTCTCAAGGGTGTGTCCTCACGACGGATACGGCAGGAGTTCCCCGACCTGGTACCCCACTACCACCAAACCAACAGGCTATGGTCCGCCTCGTACTTCGCCGGGTCCCTCGACGGCGCCCCCCTGACCGATCTGCGCCAATACATCGAGCAGCAGAACAAGCCAACCTAGAACACGCTCGGGCCTAGGCGGCCCTCCCGCGCCGGCCTTCACCCCCGCCCTAAAGGGCAACGCCGTGAAGTTATGGGCTGATCGGTGTGGTCAAGAGGTTGATGGTGATGGTTGCTTGGTAGGTGCGTCGGTCGACGCGCAGGCTTTTGTAGGCGTATCGGGACAGCGGTCGTTTGACGGCTCG
>NZ_QGSW01000111.1:0-1815 GCF_003176715.1 Micromonospora sp. S4605 | reverse complement strand
CCACATAACCAAGATCAAAGAACATGCCAAGGGCGTGGACACACGACTCTCTCTAGACATGCATCAATCTTCGCTGCTCAACGCCCAGATTCCGATGATCGTTTGACCACAAACTGCGGAACCCGGGTCTAAGTAGGCGGTTGAACGCCTCATCGACATCAAGGGTTTCGGACTCGCTGCCGCGCGGGACGAGCACGAAGGTGCGGCGGAGGAAGCGAACAAGGACCGAACGAGGTACCTCGAAGAGGGCGTTGCCGTCCGGCGACGACAGCGCCAGAGCGACGAAATCACCGCGGGGGGTAGCCCAGGGGTAAATGCGGATGTTGGCCGAATCAACGGCCTCGTCGAGGCCCGCGACAATCAGCTCGCGGGCGAAGGCCCAGATGACAGCCTCGCCCGCCGACTCCATGTGGAAGAAGACGTGAACGTTGTAGGGGTCGGCTGGATCGTAGCGCAGGCTGGCGCGAACGGGCACGGTTGTGGCGTCAGGTGCCACGAGCCGGAGCGAGGTTTCGACCTCCACGGTTGTGGGCCGTATTACCGACATTGTGCCTCCAAACAACGGAGAGCGTCTCAGGATTCGAGGGTTTGAGCGCGAGGTTCTGGCAGGGGCGACAGCGGGTCGATTGGGGAACAGTTGGCCCAGTAGTGCAGGAACGCTAAATCAAGCAGTAGCCATTGAGCGGTCATTTCCTGGTATTTGGCTCCCGCCATTAGCCCACAGATGACAATCGCGCCGATAGCAAAGGACAGCAGCCCGAGCAGGATGTCCCAGAGCCAACTTCGGCCGTCCACGGACCAAAAAGATATTTCCGCGGCGGTCATTGCAATCACCACGGCTGGCGAGATTCCTACACACATCTGACGTACCGATCGCCGGTACTCGTACTCACTCTGCGCCGCCTGCGACATGTCGCGTCGCGCTAGCGTGAGCGCAAGCTGCAGGTCCAACGGCAGGTCTTGCGGCCGGGAGAACAACTGTCTCCACCACCGGTCCCGATCAGTCCACCAGCATCCCTTCGGCGAGGCGTCTGTAGCACCCTCGGACTGCTCTGTCTTCTCAGGGGAGTCCGCTGGGTGCTCCGCTGTATTCGGGTTGAAGAGACGTCGGAGATAGTTGACGGTTGCCTGCTGCTGGCCGCCACCCAGCTTGGCATCGAGGCCCTGCAACTTATTAAGGCGGGCAGCTCTTGTGTTCCGTATCAGACGGTTAGTGGGCCAAATGAAGGTGCCCATCACGACAACGACACCGATCGCGTAGGAAGTTCCAATCAGAATGAGAAGAGCAATGATGGTCTGGAGGGATCCGTTACCTCCTGGGGACGTGACTCGTGCGATCCATCGGGTGGAATCGGCTTCGACCAGACTGCCGAGGGATGCAGTGAGCCAGAGTCCGCTAGCGAGCGTGGCGGCACCCGGAAGGAGAAACTCTACCCGAAGGGGCACGCCATAGTTCATAGCAACCAGCATGGCGGTTGTGGTCAACGACCTCAATGCCCTTCCAACTAACGCGACGAGAAGGGACTGTCGGGTACCGGACGTTCGGCACGGCGGGACACCCAGGGTCGCAATGTTTCCGCGCCCGCCGTGGACGACACGGGAACCGACGGGAGGCGTTTCAGCAGGCCAGGAAGCATCTCCGGGGCAGCGTCGGAGGCCGGGAGGCGGGACAACTTCTGGCGCTAAGTCCCGGGTTCCGCAGTTCGTAGACACATGAGCTCGGTCCGTCTCGGGTTTGTGCTGGTTACGGGCCTGCGGTTGGCCGGGATCCGGTGTACGGGGTCGAAAGTGTGGTAACACGACTGGAAGGCTTTC
>NZ_QGSW01000035.1:0-35857 GCF_003176715.1 Micromonospora sp. S4605 | reverse complement strand
TCGTAGGGTGGGCGGGTGCGTGGGACGGAGTTGGGGCGGGCGGTGGACCTGCTGGTGCGGCAGGTGGGGCACTGGGAGCAGCCGCGGTGGGCGGCCGCGGCGGCGGGCGGCAATGCCGCGCGGGGGGACCTGGTGCACCGGCTGGTGCAGGAGGTGGCCAACCTGGCCGCCGACGCCGAGGGGCAGCCCCGCCGTACGGTGCCCCGGCTCGACAACGATCTCGCCCTGCCCGACCAGCTCCGGGTGGTCGCCGCCGACCTGGTCGCCGCCGGCCCGCCACCCGACGTGCTGGCGCGGGCCGCCGCCGAGGTGACGGCGACCCGCAGCGCGCTCTAGGCCCGGCCCCCGCCAGCAGCGGTGGGGGCAGCCTGTGCCGGGCTCAGCTGAGGCGTTCGAGGACCATGGCCATGCCCTGGCCACCGCCGACGCACATCGTCTCCAGGCCGATGGTCTTGTCGTGCCACTCCAGTGCGTTGAGCAGGGTGCCGGTGATCCGGGCGCCGGTCATGCCGAACGGGTGCCCCACGGCGATGGCGCCGCCGGCCACGTTCAGCTTCTCCAGCGGGATGCCGAGCTGGCGGTAGGAGGGGATCACCTGCGCGGCGAACGCCTCGTTGATCTCCACCAGGTCGACGTCGTCGATGGTCATGCCGGCCCGCTTCAGCGCCTGCTTGGACGCCTCGACCGGGCCGAGGCCCATGATCTCCGGGGAGAGCGCGGTGACGCCGGTGGAGACGATCCGGGCCAGCGGGGTGAGCCCCAGGTCCCGGGCCCGCTGGGCGCTCATCACCACCACGGCGGCGGCGCCGTCGTTGAGCGGGCAGCAGTTGCCGGCGGTGATCCGGCCGTCCGGGCGGAACACCGGCTTCAGTCCGGCGACACCCTCCAGGGTGACGCCGGGACGCGGGCCGTCGTCGGTGCTGACCACTGTGCCGTCCGGGGTGGTCACCGGGGTGATCTCCCGGGCCCAGAAACCGTCGGCGATCGCCTTCTCGGCCAGGTTCTGGCTGCGTACGCCGAACTCGTCCATGTCGGCGCGGGTCACGTCGTACACCTGGGCCAGGTTCTCGGCGGTCTGCCCCATGGCGAGGTAGATGTCCGGCAGCTCGCCGGCCTCCCGCGGGTCGGTCCAGACCGGGGCGCCGGCCTCGGCGCGCGCCTTCGACCGCTGGCGCGCCTCGGCGAACCGCGGGTTCTCCCAGCCGCCACCGACCAGCGCCTGCGCCTCCGGCGGCAGGGCGTCGGAGTTGCCGCGGGCGTAGCGGGAGACGCACTCCACGCCGGCGGAGACGAAGGCGTCACCCTCGCCCGCCCGGATCGCGTGCATCGCCATCCGGGTGGTCTGCAGCGACGATGCGCAGTAGCGGGTGACGGTGGCGCCCGGCAGGCCGTCCAGGCCCATCAGGGTGGCCACCACGCGGGCCATGTTGAAGCCCTGCTCGCCGCCGGGCAGGCCGCATCCGAGGTAGAGGTCATCGATCTCGGTCGGGTCGAGCGCCGGGATCTTGTCGAGCGCGGCCTGGACGATGGTCGCGGCGAGGTCGTCCGGCCGGACCTCGCGCAGGGACCCCTTGTGCGCCCGGCCGATGGGGGAGCGGGCGGTGGCGACGATGACAGCGTCGCGGGACGACTCAGTCGGCATGAACCAACGTTAACCCGCGGGTAACTTGGCACGGAAGGCGCGCACCCGGCGGGAAATGTCACGCCGGGACCCGGCGCTGCGCCGATCGCCGACCATCGTGACGCTCGATCCGGGCTGTAGTGGCCTCGGAACGCGCCGATGGCCACTACATCCAGGATCGAGCACGATCTTGCGCGGCCAGCCGGCCCGTGGTGCACGGCCGGCGACCGGCGACGTGCCGAGGCGGGGACGCGGGTCAGTGCCGGGAGGCGACCGCCGCCGCGGCGGCGACGGCGGGCAGCAGGGCGTGCGCCCAGACCCGGTAGCCGTCGGCGGAGGGGTGGAAACCGTCGTGGCAGAGGGTGCCGGCGTCGGCCCGGAACACCGGCCCGGTTTCGGTGGCCAGGTCGACCACCGTGCCGCCGGCGTCGAGCACCGCGGCGGTCTGGGCGCGGGCGATGCGCCGCCCGGACCAGCCGACGAGCTGCCGCAGCGGGGGCGCGATCGCGCGTACCGCGCCGAGGTCGGGGCAGGTGCCGACGACGACCTCCACCCGGGCCTCCCGCAGCCGGTGCACCGCCGCGCCGAGGTACGCGGCGGCGTCGGCCGGCCGGCGCAGGCTGGTGGCGTCGTTGGCGCCGATCAGGATCACCGCCACGTCGGGCCGCTCACCGAGCAGTGCCCGGGCCACCTGGGTGGCCAGGTCGGTGGCGCGGGAGCCGGAGACGCCGACGCTGGACAGGTGGACCTGCCGCCCGGACGGGCCCTCGGCGAGCAGGTTGGCCAACTGGCCGCCGATGGTGTCGTCGAGGCGGGCGACGCCGACCCCGAGGGCGGACGAGTCGCCGAGCAGCACCAGCCGCAGCGGTGGGGCGCCGGTCCGCCCGACCGTGGCGCGCAGCGCGAGCCCCAGCTCGGGCTGGGCGTACTGACGGTGGCGGGCGACGAAGGCCTGGCCGGCGAGGACGGCCGCGCCGCCCACCGTGCCGGCGAGCAGGGAGAGCGCCGCCGCCCGGCCCAGCCGGCGGGCGACCCCCGAGGTGATCATCTGCTCGCTGCGCTCGCTCATGACGGCACTCCGCTGCGCCTGATGATTCGCTCGCTCATGCCAGTCCCTCCACTGTGGGTGAGTCGGTGGCGCGACCGGGTTGCGGCACGGCACCGGCCCCGAAGAACGCCCGCCGGCGCAGCTGCGCCCACCGTCCGGCGGGACCTCGGTCGCGGCCCCGGACCTGGGTGCCGCTGACCTCGGTGCCGGCGTGCCGGGCCGCCTCCTGCGCGGCCTCCGGCAGCGACCGTACGCCTTCTCCGCGCACCGGCGCAGGCCGGCGTTCCGGCCCGGCGCCCAGCGCGGAGAGGATGGTCGGCAGCAGCGCGGCGGCGGCCACCGCGTAGCCCTCGGCGGACGGGTGGAAGCGGTCCCAGGCGAACATCCGGGTGGGCTCGGCCGCGAACCGGGGGCCGAGCAGATCGCCGAGGGAGACCGTCCAACCGCCGGCCTCGACCACGGCCACCGTCTGCGCGGCGGCGAGCTGGCGGCTCCAGCGCCGGGCCAGCCAGCGCAGCGGCGGCTGGATCGGCCGGATGGCGCCCAGGTCGGGGCAGGTGCCGACCACCACCTCGCAGCCGGCGGCACGCAGCGCGCGGACCGCCTCGACCAGGTAGCGCACGGCCAGCCCGAGCGGGGTGCGGTTGGTGACGTCGTTGCCGCCGATCAGGATCACCGCGATGTCGGGCTGGCACTCCAGTGCCGCCTCCACCTGGTGCCGGAGCCCGGCGGAGATGGCGCCGACCACGGCGAACCGGTGCAGCCGGACCGGCCGCTGCAACCGGCGGGACAGGCCGGTGGCGAGCAGCGCGCCGGGTGTCTCCCGGCGGCGGTGCACCCCGTAGCCGGCCGCCGAGGAGTCACCGAGGATGACCATGGTGACCGGCGGACCGGGCAGCTTGGCGCCGTAGACCCCGTCGCAGCGCGGCGGCGGCGCCTCGGCCATCGGGATGGTGCGCCGGGCCTGCCGGGCCTGGCCGAGCAGCACCCCGGTGGTCGCCGCCGCGGCCGCCACCGTGGCGCCCGTGCCGATCGCCGCCAGGCGGGCGACCCGCCGGGCGCGCTGCCAGCTCGGACCAACCGGTACGACGGAACCAGCGACCCCCATGAGGCGACATTATCGCGCCGGCACGACAGGACGCTGTCGTCGTGCCGGCGGGCGGGTGCCGGGAACACGACGACTGGGTACCAGTACCGGTGCTGGCCGGACCGGTCGGCGCGGGGGTTGCGCGGGCGCGGCACCCTGGCACCCGGAGAGGGGCGGAAGAGATGGCGAAGACGTTGAAGCGGAGCGCGGCCTTCACCGCGCTGGCGCGGGCGCTGATGGCCGGCGCGCGGGGCGGCCCGTCGCTCGGGGCGCGGCTGGCGGCGCTGCCCCGGATGATCCGGGCCACCGCCCGCGGCGAGTACGACGGCGGCCTCCGGCTGGCCCTGATGACCGCGGCGACGGCGTACATCGTCTCGCCGGTCGACCTGCTCCCGGAGATCCCGCTGGCGATCTTCGGCCTGGCCGACGACGCGGTCATGGTCACCTGGCTGGCCGGCAGCGTGCTCGCCGAGACCGAGCGCTTCCTGGAGTGGGAGGAGCGTCGCCGGTCGGTGATCCCCGGTCACGTGGTGCCCTGACCCGACGTACCCTGGGCGCGGGAAACCGCGAATCACCAGCCCGGCCGCCGGCGCCGGCGCCGGAGGAGAAGGGCACAACGAGGTGCAGTACTACGACAACGTCGTCGAGTTGATCGGCAACACCCCGCTGGTGCGGCTGCGCAACGTCACCGAGGGCATCCAGGCGACCGTGCTGGCGAAGGTGGAGTACCTCAACCCGGGCGGTTCGGTGAAGGACCGGATCGCGCTGCGCATGGTGGAGGACGCCGAGGCGGCCGGGATCCTCAAGCCGGGCGGCACCATCGTCGAGCCGACCAGCGGCAACACCGGCGTCGGGCTGGCCCTGGTGGCGCAGCTCAAGGGCTACAAGTGCGTCTTCGTCTGCCCGGACAAGGTCAGCCAGGACAAGCAGGACGTGCTGCGCGCGTACGGCGCCGAGGTGGTGGTCTGCCCGACCGCGGTGGCTCCGGAGGATCCGCGCTCCTACTACAACGTCTCCGACCGGTTGGCCCGGGAGATCCCCGGCGCCTGGAAGCCGAACCAGTACAGCAACCCGGCCAACCCGCGCTCGCACTACGAGACGACCGGTCCGGAGCTGTGGAAGCAGACCGAGGGCGGGCTCACCCACTTCGTGGCCGGCGTGGGCACCGGCGGCACCATCTCCGGCATCGGCCGGTACCTGAAGGAGGCCTCGCAGGGCCGGGTCAAGGTGATCGGCGCGGACCCGGAGGGCTCGGTCTACTCCGGCGGCACCGGCCGGCCCTACCTGGTGGAGGGCGTCGGCGAGGACTTCTGGCCGGAGACGTACGACCGGGGGGTCGCCGACGAGATCGTCGAGGTCTCCGACAAGGCGTCGTTCGAGATGACCCGCCGGCTGGCCCGCGAGGAGGGGCTGCTGGTCGGTGGCTCCTGCGGGATGGCCGTGGTGGCCGCCCTGGAGGTGGCCCGCAAGGCCGGCCCGGACGACGTGGTCGTGGTGCTGCTGCCGGACAGCGGCAAGGGCTACCTGTCCAAGATCTTCAACGACCAGTGGATGGCCCGGTACGGCTTCCTGGACAACTCCGGCGCCGAGCCGACGGTCGCCGACGCGCTGGCCGGCAAGCCGGGCGGCCTGCCCGAACTGGTGCACGTGCACCCCACCGAGACGGTCCGCGACGCGATCGACTACATGCGCGAGTACGGCGTCTCCCAGCTGCCGGTGCTCAAGGCCGAGCCGCCGGTGGTCACCGGTGAGGTGGCCGGTTCGATCGCCGAGAAGGACCTGCTCGACGCGCTCTTCACCGGCCAGGCGCACCTGCACGACACGATCGAGCGGCACATGGGCGACCCGCTGCCGATGATCGGCGGCGGCCAGCCGGTGAGCGAGGCGGTCAACCTGCTGGAGAAGTCCGACGCGGCGCTGGTGCTGGTGGACGGCAAGCCCAAGGGCGTGCTCACCCGGCAGGACCTGCTCGCGCACCTCGGCGCCCGCTGACCCACGACTGACCGCGAACGGGCCGCTTCCCTCCCGGGAGCGGCCCGTTCGCGTACCCGCCCCACCCGGCTCGGGGGCCGTCCGATGCCCGCCCCACCCGGGCGCGGCCCCCGGGGGTCAGCGGGTCAGCTCGGTGGGCACCGCGACCACGTCGACGAAGGCGCCCTTGCGCAGCACGGTGACCGGCAGCCGGGTGCCGATCGCCCGGCCGAGCATCAGCCGTTGCAGGCCCTGGCCGTCGCGCACCGGGCGCCCGCCGGCCGAGACGATGACGTCACCCAGGTAGATCCCGGCCACCCCGGCGGGACTGCCGGGCACCACCTCCACCACCCGCAGGCCGCGCCGCTGGCCGGTGCGCGCGGCGACCTCGGGCGGCAGCGGCACCGGCACGCCGGCGACGCCGAGCCAGGCCCGGCGGACCCGGCCGTCGGTGGTCAGGTCGGCGATGATCTGCCGGGTGGTGGTGTTGATCGGCACGGCCAGCCCGAGCCCGTAGCCGGCGACCGCGGTGTTCACCCCGATCACCCGCCCCGAGGAGTCGGCGAGCGCGCCGCCGGAGTTGCCCGGGTTCAGCGCGGCGTCGGTCTGGATCACATCCTCGATCAGCCGGGTCACCCGGCCGTCCCGGGCGGGCAGCGAGCGCCCCAGGCCGGAGACCACGCCGGCGGTGACCGAGCCGGCCAGCCCCATCGGGTTGCCGACGGCGACGACCAACTGGCCGATCCGCAGCGCGTCGGCGTCGCCCAGCTCGACCGGCGGCACGGTGGCCTCCTCGGCCCGCAGCACCGCCAGGTCCGACAGCGGGTCGGCGCCGACCACCCGGAACCGGGTCTCGGTGCCGTCGGCGAAGCCTGCCGTCCCGCCTTCGGCGCCCTGCACCACGTGCGCGCTGGTCAGCAGTAGGCCGTCGGCGCCCACGGTGACCGCGGAGCCGGCGCCGGCCCCGCGCGCGGTCCGCACCGACAGCGCGGCCACGCTGGGCAGCACCCGGGCCGCCACGGTCGTGACCACCCGGGAGTACGCGTCCAGAGCGGCGGCCTCGGCCGGCTCCGGCGCGGTGTGATCGGTGTCCATGACCCCGCCAACGCGGCGGCATCGACGGGCATGCCCCGATCCGCTCAGAGCGAACGGCCGGTCACAACAGCCGGGCGTAGCGCAGCTGCCGGGTGACCGCCGAGCCGATCACGTCCTCCCGCTCCTGCCCGGTCGGCGCCCACCCGCCCCGCTCGTAGAAGCGCCGGGCGTGGGTGTTCTGCGCGAGCACCCAGAGCACCCCGCGCCGCCAGCCGCGGGCCCGCATGGTGGCCAGCGCGTCGACCATCAGATGCCGGCCCACGCCGCGGCCCCGTTCGGCCGGGGCGAGGTGGATCGCGTGCAGCAGGCCGGTCTCCGGGTCACCCTCGTCGTCCGGCCCCACGTAGCTGAAGCCGACCAGCGTTGCATCGCGCTCGGCGACGGTCATCAGGTGGTCGTCGCGTTCCCACCCCCAGCGCTCGACCCAGTACGACCCCATCGCCTCGGCCGTCGGCTCGGCCAGCGACTCCGGCGGCAGGAAGGACGAGTACGCGGCGACCCGGGAGCGTTGGTGGAGGGCGCCGACCGCGAGCAGGTCGTCGCGGGTGGCCCGGCGGAGGGTGACGCTCACCCGGCCGAGGCTACCCGCCGTGGCGGCACCTGCACGGTGAGCAGGTCCTCGGCGACCACCAGCTCACCGTCGAAGTGCTCGCGCGCCTCGTCGGCGAACCGGCTCGCGTCGGCGTACCGCTGGGAGAAGTGGGTGAGCACGAGCCGGCGTACCCCCGACTCGGCCGCCACCCGTGCGGCCTGGGCCGCGGTCAGGTGGCCGACCTCGGCGGCGAGCGCGGCCTCCGACTCCAGGAAGGTCGACTCGATGACCAGCAGGTCGGCGTGCTCGGCGAGGGCGTACACCCCGTCGCAGAGGCCGGTGTCCATCACGAAAGCGAACCGCTGCCCGGGCCGGGGCACGCTCACCTCGTCCCGGGTGACCCGGCGTCCGTCGAGGTCGAGGTGGCCGACCCGGATCAGCTCGCCGACCGCCGGCCCGGTGACGCCGTACGCGGCCAGCTTCTCCGGCAGCATCCGGCAGCCGTCCGGCTCGATCACCCGGTAGCCGTACGTCTCGATGGGGTGCCGCAGCCGGCGGGCCTCCAGCGTGCCGCCGCGCAGCGCGATCCGCTGCCCGTCGGCCTCGATCGGCTCGACCCGCAGCTCGGCCGTCTCGTAGAAGCTGGACGCGTGCCGCAGCCGGGCGAAGTACTCGGCGCCGCCGGCCGGGAAGTGCATCGCCACCGGGCGCGGCACCCGGTCCAGGGAGAGCCGCTGGATGGTGCCGGGCAGGCCGAGGCAGTGGTCGCCGTGGAAGTGGGTGACGCACACCCGGGTCAGGTCGGTGGCGGTCACCCCGGTGTGCAGCAGCTGCCGCTGGCTGCCCTCGCCCGGGTCGAAGAGGATCACCTCGTCGTCCCAGCGCAGCACGTAGCCGTTGTGGTTGCGCTGCCGGGTCGGCGCCTGGCTGGCCGTACCCAGCACCACCAGCTCGCGCATCGACACGGGCCCTCCCGGAACATGAAGCGACCCCCGGGGCTTCCGCGCTCGCGCGGACCGGCTGGACTGGGCCGGTACCCCGGGGGTCGGGTGGCTGTCGTGGATTCGCCGCACCGCTGCCACACGGTCTCGACGATGGTGCCTGTGCCCGCCTCGCGGCGGACGGGATTACTGTCGAGGACAGCGGCTAGCGGACAGCCACCTCACGAGTCCGATTGCTATACAAGTCTGGACCACCTCCTTTCCCGTGTACGGCCACGCTATCCAGTGCCGGTGCCCCCGGCAACGGATTTCGATCACACCGCCGGACGGGAATGCGGGGCGGTCCCGGCGGCGTCGGCGATGCCGATCGGGCCCTCGCGGGGCCCCTCCCCGCCGGCCGGCTGGACCGCCAGCGACGGAAAGTCGGCCAGGTCGCCCTCCGGTTCGGCGTCCCACTCCGGAAAGACCAGGTCGCTCTGCAGGTAGAGGCAGAGCAGCTGGGTCAGCTGGCGCAGCCCGTCGAGGTGGGTGCGTTCGTGCCCGTGGGTGGCGTCAACGCCGAAGCCGAGCAGCGCCACCCGGGCGTGCGCCCCGGCCTCCACCGCCGCCGCCACGTCCGAGCGGTAGTAGTCGAAGACGTCCCGGACCAGCCGTACCCCGTGCTCGGCGGCGATCGCGGCGAGGTTGCGGGTCAGGTGGTAGTCGAACGGCCCGACCCCGTCGCCCATGGCCAGCGTGGCCGCGTCCTCGCGGGACTGCTGGCCGGGGGCGACCACCGCCGCGTCCACCGAGACGATCTCCGCCACGTCCGGATCCAGGCCGTGCGAGGCGCCGTGCCCGATCTCCTCGGTCACGGTGACCAGCAGGTGTGCGGTGACCGCCGGGCGGACGCCGGCGTCGACCAGCGCCTTGAACGCGGTCAGCACCGCCGCCACGCCCGCCTTGTCGTCGAGGTGCCGGGACTTGACGTACCCGTGCGGGGTGACCGTCGGGTTGGGCAGGAACGCCACGAAGTCGCCCGCGTCGATGCCGAGTGCCCGCAGCCCGGCGATGTCCTCGACCGGCTCGTCGACCCGTACCTCGACCTGCTCCCAGCCGATGCCCTGGGAGTCGACGCCCTCGTTGTAGCGGTGCCCGCTGGCCTTGAGCGGAAGCACCTGGCCGGTGATCACCCGGTCCAGGTCGTCGGTGAAGATCCGCACGTGGGCGCCCTCGGCGAACCGGGCGCTGTGCGTGCCGATCGGCTTCAGCTCCAGCCGGCCGTTCTCCTTGAGCCGCTTCACCATCCCGCCGATGGTGTCGGTGTGCACCACGATCGCCCGGTCCGCGCCGGTGGCGCGGGGGCCGGGCAGGCAGGCGCTCAACGCCCCGCGCCGGGTCAGCGTGGAGCCGATGCCGAGCGCGGAGAGCCGCTCGCCGACGTACTGCTGCACGTGGTCGGTACGCCCCGACGGGCTCGGGATCTCCAGCAGCTCCACCAGCACCTGGCGCAGGTAGTCGAGGTCGATCGCCAGCGGTCGCGGGCTCACGCGGCACCTCCCGGGCCGGCCGGCGACCAGAGCCGCTGCGGGGCCCGGGTGCCGGGGAAGAGCAGGTCCACGAAGCGCTCGGCGGTCGGTTGCGGCTCGTGGTTGGCCAGGCCGGGCCGCTCGTTCGCCTCGATGAAGACGTGCTCGGGCCGGTCCGGGGAGTCGACCAGCAGGTCCAGCCCGGTGACCGGGATGTCCAGCGCCCGGCTCGCGGCCACGCACGCCTCGGCGATCTCCGGGTGCAGCTCGCCGGTGACGTCGTGGATGGTGCCGCCGGTGTGCAGGTTGGCGGTCCGACGCACCACCAGCACCTCCCCCTCGGGCAGGACGTCGTGCAGGCCGTAGCCGGCCTCGGCCAGCACGTCCAGGGTCAGGTCGTCCACCGGGATCCGGGACTCGCCGCCGGTGGCGGCCGCCCGGCGGCGGCTCTGCCGCTCGATCAGCTCGGCGATGTCGTGCACGCCGTCCCCGGTGACCGCGGCCGGCCGGCGCACCGCCGCGGCCACCACCTCGTGGTCGATCACGATCACCCGCAGGTCCTCGCCGGCGCACAGCTGTTCGATCAGCACGTCCGGGCAGAACCGGGCGGCCAGCTCGACCGCGGTGGCCAGCGCCTCCGGGCTGGCCACGCCGACGGTGATGCCGTTGCCCTGCTCGCCGCGCGCCGGCTTGACCACCACCCGGCCGACCTCGGCCAGGAAAGCGGTGTCGCCGGCGTCGCCGGTGGCGGTGCGGCCGCGCGGCACCGACAGGCCGGCCTCGGCGAGGATCCGCCGGGTCACCCGCTTGTCGTCGCAGCGGCTCAGCGCCACCGCCGAGGTCAGCTCCGACAGCGACTCCCGGGTGAGGATGGTCCGGCCGCCGCTGGTCAGCCGCAGCTCGCCCCAGGCCGGGTCGGTCACCTCCACCCGGATGCCCCGGCGCATCGCCTCGTCCGCGACGATCCGGGCGTACGGGTTGAGCCGGTCGTAGCCCTCGGGCAGGGCGGGCAGGAAGAGCCGCTCGTTGATCGGGTTCTTCCGCTTCACGCAGAGCGTGGCGGTCCGGTGGAAGCCGAGCCGCTCGTAGAGCCGGATCGCCCCCTCGTTCTCGGCCAGCACCGACAGGTCCACGTACGCCCGGCCGCGGTCGACCAGCCGGGACGCCAACTCGGTGATCAGCGCCTGCCCGGTGCCGGGCGGCGCCCGGTTGAAGTCGACGGTGAGGCACCACAGGCTGGCGCCGCGCTCCGGGTCGGCGAAGACCGCTACGTGGTCCACGCCGGTGACCGTGCCGACGACCGCGCCGTCGGCCGCCTCGGCGACCAGGTGCAGGAAGCGGTCGGTGCGGGCGTTGGCGACCAGCACGTCGACCGGTGCGGTGACCATGCCGTTGGCCGCGTAGATCCGGTTGACCGCGTCCGCGTCGGCGGCGTCGCGCAGTGGCCGGACGCGTACCCCGGGCAGGTCGAGCGGCGGGTCGGCGGCGGCCCGGCGGTTCGCGCCGAGCGACAGCCGGTAGGTCAGCGACGGGTCGATGAAGAGCTCGTCCGGCAGCCGGGAGACCAGCACGTGCGGGTCCCGCAGGTAGATGCAGATGTCCCGGGAGCCGGCCGCCTCGGAGCGCAGCACGTCGGCGACCTCCGCCTGGTCGGCGAAGGTCTGCCCGAAGACCAGGCGCCCCCAGCCGCAGTCCAGCACCACGCCCGCGTCGTCGGCCGGCCGCTCGTCGCCGCCCGGCGCCATCGGGTCGCCGCCCGGACCGACCCGCTCGTACCGCCGGACGTCGCCGCGGGCCCGGTCGAGCCGCGCCATCCCGGTCGCGATGGTGTCGGTCACGGTCAGTCGATTCCGTGGCTCTGGAGCCACATTTCCAGGAGTCCGAGTTGCCACAGCTTGTTTCCGTTCAGCGGGGTCAGTTCGGCGTTCGGGTCGGCCAGCAGCGCGTCGACGTAGTCGGTGCGGAACAGGTCGCGGCGGCGGGCGGCGGGGGCGGTGAGCGCGTCCCGGACCCGGTCGAGCAGCTTCCCCTCCAGGTGGGTCAGGCCGGGCACCGGGAAGTAGCCCTTGGGCCGGTCGATGACCTCGTGCGGCAGCACCCGGCGGCCGATCTCCTTGAGCACACCCTTGCCGCCCTGGGCCAGCTTCAGCTCCGGCGGGCAACCGGCGGCGAGTTCGACGAACTCGTGGTCGAGGAACGGCACCCGGGCCTCCAGCCCGTGCGCCATTGTCATGTTGTCCACCCGCTTCACCGGGTCGTCGACCAGCATCACCTGGGTGTCGATCCGCAGGCCCGCGTCGACGGCGGTCTGCGCGCCGGGCCGGGCCAGGTGCGCGGCCACGAACTCCCGGGCCGGGTCGCCGTCGGCCAGCCACGCCGGGTTGAGCACCCGGGCCAGTCCGGCCGCGTCCCGGTCGAAGAACGCCTTGGCGTACGTGTCGAGGGCCCGCTCCCGGTCGACGCCGGCCAGCGGCGGGTACCAGTGGTAGCCGCCGAGGATCTCGTCCGCGCCCTGACCGGACTGGACCACCTTGACGTGCTTGGCGACCTCCTCGCTGAGCAGGTAGAACGCGACGCAGTCGTGGCTGACCATCGGCTCGCTCATGGCCGCCACGGCAGCCTCCAGCGGCGGCACCAGGTCGCCGGCGGCGACCCTGATCTGGTGGTGGTCGGTGTCGAAGGTCTTCGCCACCAGGTCGGAGTAGACGAACTCGTCGCCCTCCCGGCCGCCGACCGCGTCGAAGCCGATGGAGAAGGTGGCCAGCCCGCGCTGCCCCTGCTCGGCGAGAAGGGCCACCACCAGGCTGGAGTCCAGGCCGCCGGAGAGCAGCACACCCACCGGCACGTCGGCGACCATCCGCCGGCGTACGGCGGTGGTCAGCGACTCCCGCAGGGCGTCCTGCCAGTCCCGCGCGGACCAGCCGGCCCGGCCGGCGTCCCGGGTGAACGACGGATCCCAGTAGACCCGCTCGTGGGTGCGACCGTCCGGCTCGTAGACCCGCACGGTGGCCGGGGGCAGCTTGGTCACCCCGCGCAGGATGGTGCGCGGCGGCGGCACGATGCTGTGGAAGCTCAGGTAGTGGGCGAGGGCGACCGGGTCGAGGCTGGTGTCGACGCCGCCGCCGGCCAGCAGCGCCGGCAGGGTGCTGGCGAACCGCACCACGCCCGGCGACTCGGCCAGGTAGAGCGGCTTGATGCCGAGCCGGTCCCGGGCCAGCACCAGTCGACCGGTGTCCCGCTCGGTGATCGCCACGGCGAACATGCCGACCAGGTGGTCGACGAAGCCGAGGCCCCACTCGGCGTACGCCTTGACCACGACCTCGCTGTCGCCGGTGGAGAAGAAGCGGTGGCCCCGTGCGGTCAGTTCCGCCCGCAGTTCCCGGTAGTTGTAGACGCAGCCGTTGAAGACGCCGGTCAACCCGGCGTCCGGGTCGACCAGTGGCTGACCGCTCGCCGCGGAGAGGTCGATGATCTTCAGGCGGCGGTGCCCCAGGGCGGTCGGCCCCTGGGACCACACGCCGCTGTCGTCGGGCCCTCGGTCACTCATCGTGGCCGCCATGCGCTCCACCGCCGACACGTCGGCGCGTAGACCGTCACGGCGGAACTCACCCGCAAGTCCGCACATGCGGCCCCATGCTGCCAGGGGATGTTGCAGTTCGCCTGTTGAGACGATGACGACCGTGTAAAGGGTTGCTACAATCCGCGCCCCCGCTCACGTAGCGTGGTCGTGGGCGGGGCGACGGTGGCCGTTCGTGTCGTAGGCCGTCACCCTGGGCGGATCTCAGCCGCCCGCTGGCTGTGATAAACCCCCCAGTCGGGCCGACGCTTCGGCGGTGCCGGCCCGACTGCTTCGCCCGAGCTCAAGATGCTCAGAGGGCGCGCGAGTTGACCAGATGGGCCTGACGCCCCAAAGCCGAAAAAACTACACTTATCATCTGTAGGTCGGTTTGCCGCAGAAACCCGGAAACCGGCGCGACCGGACATGAATCCTCCTTACGTTTGTCGTGGCTCATCTACCCGAGCCGACCGGAAGGGAGAGGAAACATGTCGAAGAGGTACCTGGCCAAGCTCGCCGGCGCGGTCGCCCTGGGCGGTGCCGCCCTGCTGCTCGGCACGCCCACTGCCGCGATGGCCTACGACGGCGGGGCGTCGGACAGCAACACCTGCGGCACCATCGAGCAGTCCAACGAAGCGGCCGCCGTCAGCGTCTTCGAGAGGAACTTCATCGAGGACAGCGAGATTGCCATCGCCGTTGAGCAGTCCGTCAACCAGGAGAACAGCACGGAATTTGGTCCAAACACCAACATCGTCACTGTCTGCATCAACGACGTGGAACTGGACCTGGAGCTGGACTGATCTGCTGGACAGCGTCGGCTGGCCGGTGGGCTGGCCGGCTGAGGCGACCAGGAGCGCCAGCGGCCGTCACGGTCTCCCCGTGGCGGCCGCTGGCCTCGTCCTTCTCGGGTGCAGCGGTGCCGGGACCACGCACCTCGGTTTCGGCTTCGGAGCTGGCCGTCGCCGCCCGCACGTGAAGCCGCCCGCCATTCACCGCCTCACGCGACACGGCCCGCAGCCAGGCTCGCGAACACCACGACGTTGTCCTTGTACGACCTCGTCGCCTTGTCGTAGCCACCACCACAGGTGATCAACCGGAGCTGCGCCTTGCCGGTGTGGCCGTAGACCAGCGCGGACGGGAACTTGTTCTTCGGGTAGCGGGCTACTCCGTCGACGGTGAATCGGGCTGTCCTGCCGTCCTTGCGGAGCACCTCGATGCTGTCTCCCCGCTTGAGCGCACCCAGCCGGAAGAAGACCGCCCTCCCGGTCGCGCGGGAGTCGACGTGGCCCACCACCACCGCGGTCCCGGCCTCACCGGGGCTCGGTCCCAGCTTGTACCACCCGGCCGTATTGGATTGCTGGGGCGGCGGGACCGCGATCTGCTGGTTCCGGTCCAGCCCGAGCGGAGCCGTCGGTGCGTCGACGCCGATTCGCGGGATCTTGATGCGGGTGGGTTGCGACCGCGGCATCCCGGCCGCCGTCGGTGAGGGCGACGGCTGGGCCGCGCCGGACTGACGACCGGCGTCGCGGCCGCGAGCACCGCGCGCCTCACCGGCGGCCGGCGATGCGCTCGGGGTCGGGGCCGGTGCGGCGGCGTCCTCCGCCACCGGTGGGAGGAGGGTCGCCGGTGCGGCGGCGGGATCGGGCTGTGGCGGCCGGACCGGATCAGCAGCCGTGACCCCGAGCCCGATCAGTCCTGCCCCGGTGAGCGTGAAAAGAACCACCAGAACGAGGCCAGCGGCACGCCACGGGAAACCGTGGCGGCCGCTGACGCTCGGTGTCGACCTAGGCGACGGTGCCATTGGCGGACCGCCGACGCAGCAGAGCGATGCCAACGAGCGCGGCGGCGCCCATCATGCCGGCACCGGTGGTCACCAGAGCACCGGTGTTGGTGTCGGTGAACGCGCCACCGTCACCGGCCGCGACGCTGCCCGTCGCCGGGAACACCCAGGCACCTTCCGGACCCGCGTACGCGACGGTTGGCTCGGTGGCCTTGCCGGCACCCGCCGGCGAGGCGACCCGGCCGATACCGGACCGCTCGACCAACTTGAAGAGGTCGCCGAGCAGATCCGCCTCCACCTTCGCGTCCAACTCGAGGTCGCGGATGCAGACGATGGTGCGTGGTCCACTCTCGTTCGTCTGCGAGCTCGCGACATTCTGCGTGATGACGATCACGCTGTCCGTGATGGTGTTGCCCTTGATGATGTTGGAGACGTTCAGCTCGTTCGTCTGCTTGTTGGCCGCGCAGACGATCCCCTTGCCCTCCTTGTCGCGCAGGTTGTACGTATCGTGCTCGCCGTCCGACTTCTTCTTCGACTTCTCCTCGTGGGAACTCCTGGGCTCCTTGGTCGCTCCGTCGTCGGTCGCGGCGAACGCGGTCGCGGGCGCACCGAGCAGCAGGACAGCGCTCCCCAGCGCCACCCCGCCGGCGAGCTTGGTCAGAAACCTCATCGACATGATCCTCACTCCCTTCAGTGGTCGGCTCAGGAGGACGAGCCACGAGGAACGTTAGGAGTGTTCATGCCAAATCGGAACGTTTTCCAGGTTTCTGACGCGATTGGGGGTAGTGGTTATATGCGTAGCTCTTTCACGTTATATACGAGGAAAGTCGCTTTCGGGAAGGTCTCGGCCCAGTCCGGGGCAACCTCTCCGACCTGCCGGCACAGAGCGACCGGACGGGGAAAGAGGGCCCGCAGCACCTGGCTGCGGACCCTCTTCGTCAATGCGTTCAGCCGGCGGTGCGGGCGATGCCGACCGGGCAGCTCAGCCCGTTGGGGCCGTGGTTGCAGTAGCCGTTCGGGTTCTTGGTCGGAGCGAGATACTGCTGGTGGTAGTCCTCGGCGAGGTAGTAGTCGCCGAGCCGATCGATCTCCGTGGTGATCTCACCCTTGCCCGCGCGGGCCACGATCGGCGCGAACGCGTCCCGGGACGCCTCCGCGGTGGCGAGCTGGTCGTCGGTGGTCGTGTAGATCGTCGACCGGTACTGGGTGCCCACGTCGTTGCCCTGGCGCATGCCCTGGGTCGGGTCGTGGTTCTCCCAGAAGACCTTGAGCAGGTCCTTGTAGGTGATCTGCGTGGGGTCGTACACGACCTGGACCACCTCGGCGTGCCCGGTGCGGCCCGAGCAGACCTCCTCGTACGTCGGGTTCGGCGTGTAGCCGCCCGCATAGCCCGCGGAGGTGGTGATCACGCCGGGCAGCGTCCAGAACAGCCGCTCGGCGCCCCAGAAACAGCCCATCCCGAAGACGGCGACCTGTGCCCCCTCGGGGAACGGGCCCTTCAGCGGGGTGCCAAGGACCTCGTGCCGGTCGGCGACGGGCATCGCGATCAGGCGGCCGGGCAGGGCCTGCTCCGGGGTGATCATCTCGGCCTTCATGCGGCGCAGGAACACGGTGGGGACTCCTCTCGTACCCTTCGCAGCCTGCAACGCCGGCAGACCCGTATTCCTTACCCGTCCGACCCGTTGTCAGGCGTGGTTACGTCACATCCAGGGCGGCCCGGGAGCTTCACCGGTTGTGCGGGTGGCGTCGCTTCCTTGTCGGTGATCGCGTCACTACTTTATGCATGGGGTGGTAGGTGGGCGGCGACGCCGCCCGCAGCCAGCCGGAAGCGCGGCTTCGATCCGCTCCGCGTAGCCGGTCGCCTCGGCGTCGTCGGCGTAACGGGTGCGGGGCCAGAAGAAGCCGCGCAGGCCGTCGCCCTTGGTCCGGGGCACCACGTGGGTGTGCAGGTGCGGCACGGACTGGGAGACCTTGTTGTTCATCGCCACGAAGGTGCCGCCGGCAGCCAAGCCGGCCTCGACCGCGATGGCGAGCCGCCGGACCAGCCCGAAGTATCCGGCCAGCGACTCCGGCGGCAGGTCCCCCAGCGTCACCAGGTGCGTGCGGGGCACGACGAGCACGTGCCCCTTGAACACCGGCCGGGTGTCCAGGAACGCCACCCCGTCCGGCTCGTCGGTGACCCGGAAAGCCGGCACCTCGCCCGCCACGATTCCGCAGAACACGCACCCCGCCATCGCCACAGGCTACGGCCGCGGGCCCGGCCCCGCCCAACGCCGCAGGCAGAGGGGCTCAGGCCGCAGCATGACGCGCGGGTGGGTTCCATGGGCTGGGAAGGACTGGACGACTAACGTTCCGGGAATGAGTCACGGCTTCGAGACGCTCGCCATCCACGCCGGTCAGGACCCCGAGGCCCGCACCGGCGCGGTGATCCCACCGATCTACCAGACCAGCACCTACGCCCAGGACGCCGTCGGCGCGCCCCGCCAGGGCTACGAGTACAGCCGCTCCGGCAACCCGACCCGCGACGCGCTCCAGGAGTGCCTCGCCGCGCTGGAGGGCGGCCCGGTCGGGCTCGCCTTCGCCAGCGGCCTGGCCGCCGAGGACACCCTGCTGCGCACCGTCTGCAAGCCGGGTGACCACGTGGTGATCCCAGACGACGCGTACGGCGGCACCTACCGCCTCTTCGCCCGGGTCGCCGAGCGGTGGGGGCTGGACTTCACCCCGGCCAAGGTCTCCGACCCGGACGCGATCCGGGCCGCGATCCGCCCCGGCGCCACGAAGATCGTCTGGGTGGAGACGCCGACCAACCCGCTGCTCGGCATCGCCGACCTCGCCGCGTTGGCCGCCGTCGCGCACGACGCGGGCGCCCTGCTGGTGGTCGACAACACCTTCGCCTCGCCGTACCTGCAGCAGCCGATCGCGCACGGCGCCGACGTGGTGGTGCACTCCACCACCAAGTACATCGGCGGTCACTCCGACGTGGTCGGTGGGGCGCTGGTCGCGGCCGACGCCGGGCTCGGCGAGGAACTGCGCTACCACCAGAACGCGATGGGCGCGATCAACGGCCCGTTCGACGCCTGGCTCACCCTGCGCGGGATCAAGACCCTGGGCGTACGGATGGACCGGCACTGCGACAACGCCGAGCGGATCGCCGCGTACCTGGACGGGCACGCCAAGGTGGCCCAGGTCATCTACCCGGGCCTGCCCGCGCACCCCGGGCACGAGGTGGCCGCCAAGCAGATGCGCCGGTTCGGCGGCATGATCTCGTTCCGCGCGGCCGGCGGCGAGGACCACGCGGTGGAGATCTGCAACCGGGCGAAGCTCTTCGTGCTCGCCGAGTCGCTCGGCGGGGTGGAATCCCTGATCGAGCACCCGGGCCGGATGACACACGCAAGTGCTGCCGGCTCGCCGCTTGAAGTTCCCGGCGATCTCGTGCGACTGTCTGTCGGCATCGAGACGGTCGACGACCTGCTCGCCGATCTGGAGCAGGCGCTGGGCTGACCGCTGGCTGGGGAGGGTGGCCGTGCAGGACATCATGCCGACCTGGGTGGGGGCGACCGCCAAGCAGATCGCCCGCGGCGTACGCCGGGGCGACGTCTCCGCCACCCAGGTCGTCGCCGACCACCTCGACCACATCGCCCGCGCCGACGCCGACCTCGCCGCGTTCCGTACGGTGCGCGGCGGGGAGGCGATCACCGAGGCGGAGAAGGTCGACGAGCAGGAGGACCTGGCCAACCTGCCGCTGGCCGGGGTGCCGGTGGCGGTCAAGGAGAACACCCCGGTCGCCGGGCTTCCCACCTGGAACGGGTCGGCCGCGGTGCGTACCGCCGTGGCGGAGGCCGACCACGAGGTGGTCCGCCGGCTGCGCGGGGCCGGCGCGGTGATCCTCGGGGTGACCCGGATGCCGGAACTCGGCCTCTGGGGCCTGACCGACGACGAGACGGCGGTGACCCGCAATCCCTGGGACACCGGCCGCACCCCCGGCGGGTCCTCCGGCGGGGCGGCCGCCGCGGTCGCCGCCGGCCTGGTGCCGATCGCGCACGGCAACGACGGCCTCGGCTCGATCCGCATCCCGGCCGCCTGCTGCGGCCTGGTCGGGCTCAAGCCCGGCCGGGGCGTGGTGCCCTGCCAGCTCGGCGCGGAGGACTGGTTCGGCCTCACCGAGCACGGCATGCTGACCACCACGGTCGCCGACGCGGCGGTCGGTTTCTCGGTGCTGGCCGGTCGCCGGCCGGAGAAGCTGGTCCCGCCGCAGCGGCTGCGGGTCGGCGTCTCGCTCCGCTCGCCGGTCCGCGGCGTCCGCCCCGACCAGCCGAACCGGGACGCGGTCGCGGCCGCCGGCCGGCTGCTCGCCGCCGCCGGGCACGACACCGTCCCCGCCGACCCGGTCTACCCGACCCGGCTCGGCCTGCAGGGGATCGCCACCTGGTTCGCCGCGGCCGCCGCCGACGCCCGCGCCGCCGGGCTGGACCGGCGCAGTCTGCAACCGCGCAGCCGCCGGCACGTCGCGCTCGGCGACTGGGCGCAGCGGCGCGGGTACGTGCGGGAGGCCGACCGGGCCGCCTGGCGGGAGCGGTCCATCGGCTTCTTCTCCGACCACTCGGTCGACCTGCTGCTCACCCCGGCGCTGGCCGGCCCGCCGCCGGAGGCCGCGCAGTGGTCCGGCCGGTCCTGGCGGGCCAACATGGTGGCGAACATCCGCTACGCCCCGTACGCCGCGCCGTGGAACGTCGCCGGCCTGCCCGCGCTGGTGGTGCCGGTCGGCCGCCGCCCGGACGGGCTGCCGGTGGCGGTGCAGCTGGTCGGCCCGCCCGGTTCGGAGCTGCTGCTGCTCGGCGTGGCCGGCCAGTTCGAGATGCAGGCCCCCTGGTCCCGGCACGCCCCGGGCTACCCGCGGGTCGGCACGGGGTCGCCGGCCGTCGCCTGATCGTCTAGCGTGTCCCGGCCGGAGCGCGAACGGGGGACACGACGTGACATGCCGGAACTGCGGGACCGAGTCGGCGGCGCTCGTCGGTGACTGCCGGGCGTGCGGCCGGCGGCTCGACCCACCGCCCCTGTCGCCCGGCATGGCGACCTATCCGGTGCGCGGGGTCGGGATCGCCGCGGCGATCGGCGTGAGCCTGACGACGCTGCTGTACGTGCTGGCGGTGTTCGTTCCGGCGGTCGTCGCGACGCGGGTCGCGACGACCGCGGGCGAGGAGCTGACCCGGACCACCGCGGGCGTGACGGTGCTCCTCTCCGTGCCCTTCCTGCTGGCCTACCTGTGCACCGCGGCCCTGGTCATGACCTGGATGTACCGGGCCCGGAAGAACACCGACGCCTTCCCCGGCCGCCCGTCGCAGCTCGCCGCCCACTGGGCGGTGACCGGCTGGTTCGTACCCGTCGCCAGCCTCGTGGTGCCGTGCGCGGTGCTGGCCGGCGTCGTCCGGGACAGCCTCGGGCGGGTCCGGCTGCGGGCGCTGGTCGCCCTCTGGTGGGTGGGCTGGCTGGTCTTGGTCGCCGGGGACCTGGTCAGCCGGCTCGGCGCGATGCGGGCCGATGTCCTGCTCGCCCGCAGCGGAGCCACCCCGGGCCTGGACCACTACCGCGATGCCGCCCTGCGCGGCACCGTTCCGGCGGCGGCGTGCCTGGTCGCCGGGGTGTCGCTGATCGTGCTGATCTTCCGGATCTCCGCGGCCCAGCAGGCCCGCATCGCCCCCGACGCCCCGGCCGGGCTGGACGTGCCGACCGCCGCCGCGCAGCCGCCGTCGGTGACGGCGCCGTCGCCGACGGTGGCGACGGAACCGACCCCCGTGTCCCCGGCGGTTGCCCCGACCCCGGGTGGCACGATCGGGGCATGACGGAACTGGTCGGCCTCGCCGACGTACGGGCCGCGCGGGAGTTGCTCGCCGGCGTCACCCGCACCACCCCGCTGGAGCCCTCCCGGCCGCTGAGCGCGGCGCTCGGCGGGCCGGCGTGGCTCAAGTGCGAGAACCTCCAGCGGGCCGGCTCGTACAAGGTGCGCGGCGCGTACGTGCGGATCTGCCGGCTGTCGGAGGAGGAACGGTCCCGCGGCGTGGTCGCGGCGAGCGCCGGCAACCACGCCCAGGGGGTGGCGCTCGCCGCCGGCCTGGTCGGCACGCACGCCACGGTCTTCATGCCGGTGAACGCGCCGCTGCCGAAGGTGGCCGCCACCAAGGGGTACGGCGCGCAGGTCGAACTGGTCGGCAACAACGTCGACGAGTCGCTGGTCGCGGCGCAGACCTTCGCCGAGCGCACCGGCGCGGTGCTGATCCACCCGTTCGACCACCGGGACGTGATCGCCGGCCAGGGCACCGTGGCGCTGGAGATCCTGGAGCAGTGCCCGGACGTCAAGACGATCGTCACCGGGGTCGGCGGTGGCGGGTTGATCTCCGGCATGGCGGTCGCCGCCAAGGCGCTGCGCCCGGACGTCCGGGTGATCGGGGTGCAGGCGGCCGGCGCGGCGGCCTTCCCGCCCTCGCTCGCCGCCGGTGAGCCGGTACGCCTTCCCGCGTTCGCCACCATCGCCGACGGCATCGCCGTGGGCCGGCCGGGCGAGATCACCTTCACCCACGTCCGCAAGCTGGTCGACGAGGTGGTGACCGTCTCCGAGGAGGACATCTCCCGGGCGCTGCTGATGCTGCTGGAACGGGGCAAGCAGGTGGTGGAGCCGGCCGGCGCGGTCGGGGTGGCCGCCCTGCTGGCCGGCTCGGTGGGGGTCGAGGCGCCGGTGGTCGCGGTGCTCTCCGGCGGCAACATCGACCCGCTGCTGATGCTGCGGGTGATCGAGCACGGCCTGGCCGCCGCCGGCCGCTATCTGCGGTTCACCGTGCGCTGCTCGGACCGTCCGGGCCAGCTCGCCTCGCTGCTCGGCGAGATCGCCGAGCACCGGGCGAACGTGGTGGACGTGGAGCACCAGCGGGTCAACCCGCACCTGCGACTGGGCGAGGTGGAGGTGGCGTTGTCGGTGGAGACCCGCGGGGTGGAGCACTCCGACACGCTGATCAGCGCGCTGCGGGCCAGCGGCTACCAGGTGGTCTTCGCGGCCGAGGCGTGACACCCGCCGGTGCCACGCCTCGGTCGTACGCGATGCGGCCGGGCGCCGCGCGCCCGGCGCTGGCCTAGCCGGAGAACGGCTCGAAGCTGACCACGGTCACCTTGATGTCGGCGCCGCTGGGCGCCGTGTAGGTGCAGGTCTGGCCGGCCTTGCAGTCCAGGATCGCCTTGCCGAGCGCCGACTCGGGGCTGTAGACCGTCAGGTCGGTGGTGGAGGCGATCTCCCGGGAACCGAGCAGGAAGGTCTCGGTGTCGTCCTTGTCGTCGTCGAAGTAGATCGTGACGACCATGCCGGGCGCCACCGCGTCGACGGACGGCGCCTCGCCGACCTTGGCGGTCCGCAGCAGCTCCTGGAGGTAGCGGATGCGGCCCTCGGCCTTGCCCTGCTCCTCGCGGGCCGCGTGGTAGCCGCCGTTCTCCCGCAGGTCGCCCTCCTCGCGCCGCGCGTTGATCTCGGCGGCGATGACCGGCCGGTTCGCGATGTGCTCGTCGAGCTCGGCCTTCAGGCGGTCGTAAGCGTCCTGGGACAGCCAGGTGGCGGGCGCCTCGTTGCCGTTGGACACAGGCGATCTCCTCAGATGTGCGTGGCTGGCTGACAGGTGAACTTCCAAGTTACCAGTGCGGTACGACACGAGGTGTCGCCGATCAGCACCGGTGCCCGATGCGGGCGCCGGTGCGCACGGTGCCGCTCAGCTGGCCGGTCGGCAGCGCAGCACCTCGCCGATGAAGGGCCGGCCGCTGGTCGCCAGGCGGTGCACCGTGCTGATCTGCCGCTCGCCGGGCGGGGCGGTCACGGTCACCTCCTCGCGGGCCACCTCGGCGCCGGCGCGGTCCCGGGCCCGCAGCACGCAGACCGCCGATCCGCCGTCCGGCACGGTCACCCGGAAGTTGACCAGCACCTGGGTGTCCGTGATGTCGGTGTACGTGATCACCTGGGCCTGGTAGTTCGGATCGCCGTACTGCCGGTAGAGCCGGAGCGTGACCAGCCCGAGCAGCGCCACCAGGACCACCGCCAGCAGCGTCGCCAGCAGCGGGCGGCGGCGGCCGGGCTGGCGGCGGCGGCCGTACCGCCCGGGCGGGAAGACGGGCGTGCCCGGGGGGATTGTGGCGTGCGTCTCGGTCACCGGCGGGTATCTCCTGGCGTTGTTGTCGGCGGTATCGGCAAGAATGAGAGTCCATCCTCCCGGCCCGGCTTCGCCACTCAAGGATGACACCTCGGTGCCGGCGGTCCTCGGGGCGGGGAGGATTTCGGCAGGTCAGCAGGCCAGCAGGTGGTCCCGGGGTCGGGGCCCGCCGCTGGGCACGAACGAGGAGCGCACGTTGGCAGAGCAACTGCGACTCATGGCCGTCCACGCCCACCCGGACGACGAGTCGAGCAAGGGCGCCGCGACCATGGCGAAGTACGTCGCCGAGGGGGTGGACGTCCTGGTCGTGACGTGCACCGGCGGTGAGCGCGGCAGCGTGCTCAACCCGAAGCTCGACCGGCCGGACGTCTGGGCCAACATCGGCGAGATCCGCCGCGCCGAGATGGACGCCGCCCGGGCGATCCTCGGCATCGAGCAGGCCTGGCTGGGCTTCGTCGACTCGGGGCTGCCCGAGGGCGACCCGCTGCCGCCGCTGCCCGAGGGCTGCTTCGCCCTGCAGGACGTCGAGGTGGCCGCGGGGCCGCTGGTGCGCCTGATGCGCGAGTTCCGTCCGCACGTCGTCACCACGTACGACGAGGAGGGCGGCTACCCGCACCCCGACCACATCATGTGCCACAAGGTCAGCGTGGCGGCCTTCGAGGCGGCCGGCGACCCGGAGCGCTACCCGGAACTCGGCGCGCCGTGGCAGCCGCTCAAGCTCTACTACGACGTCGGCTTCTCCAAGGGCAAGATCATGGCCCTGCACGAGGCGATGCTGGCCGCCGGCCTGGAGTCGCCCTACCAGGAGTGGCTGGAGCGCTGGGAGGACCGGCCCGACAAGGGCAGCCGGATCACCACCCGGGTCGAGTGCGCCGAGTACTTCCCGGTCCGCGACGACGCGCTGCGCGCCCACGCCACCCAGGTCGACCCGGACGGCTTCTGGTTCCAGGTGCCGATGGAGCTCCAGCGGCGCGCCTGGCCCACCGAGGATTTCCAACTCGCCCGGTCGATGGTCGACAGCCCGCTGCCCGAGTCGGACCTCTTCGCCGGCGTGCGCGAGACGGCGCATGCCCGCTGATCCGGCCCGGCGTTACGCTGGGTGCCAGTCGCACATCGGAGGAACGCCATGCTGACCGCAGCCCAGGTGCTCGCCCAGAACAACTTCGGGGACACCCGCACGGGTGGCCTGGCCGGCCCGATGGGCCTCCTCCTCATCCTGCTGCTGGGCACCGCCACCGTTCTGCTGATCCGCAACATGAACGCCCGGCTGCGCCGGCTGCCGGACCGGTTCCCCGGGCAGGTGCAGTCGGGCGAGCCGGGTCGGGCGGACGCCGCAGTCGCCGATCCGACAGACGGGACCGCCTCGCAGGATTCATCCGCGAACGCTCCCAACGGGCGTCAGCAGGAGCGCAACGGCTAGTCCCGGCATGATTCACGCCGAACCGGGCCGTCGCCCCCTGTTGCGGTCACCGGGTTTGGCTTAGCCTTCCGCCGGGGGGACCACGCGTCCCCGAGCCGTGCGCGGGAGGGGGCGCCGATGACCGTCACAGTCGCGGCCGCCCGTCGTACCCTCCGCCGGTGGGCGGGAGGGCGTCGGTGACCTCCGATCGGGCCGGTACGGAGTTCGACCGGCTCGGGTTGCGCGGCACGCCGCCACGGGTGCTCCTGCTCACCGCCGCGGTCGCGGTCACCGCGCTGGTCGCCGCCACGGTGGGGCTGACCCTGCCGGCCCGGCTGCCGGCCGACGACCCGCTCGGCGGCCCGGCCCGGTTCGGCGTCGCGGTCGCCGTCCTCGCCCTCGCCCAGTTGGCCCGCCTGCGGTTCCGCGCCGCGGCCGGCATGGTCAGCATCACCTGGGGCGAGGCCGCGCTGATCATCTGCCTCTACCTGGTGCCGGCCGGCTGGCTGCCCGCCGCCACCCTGCTCGGCGCCGGGCTGGCCTGGTCGGCGATCTCGCTGTTCGGCGAACGCCGCAGCGCCCTCGAGGTGGTCCGCATCGCGGTGTCGCTCACCGCCGCCACCGCGCTCGCCGTGTCGGTCACCACCGCGCTGGGTCAGCCGCTGCTGGCCGCGCCGACCCCGGCGCTCGCCCTCGCCGTGGTCGCCGGCTCGGTCACCTACCTGTTCGCCAGCGCCTGGTTGGGCGGGGTCACCCTGGCGCTGCGCCACGGGGTGCCGATCGGGCCGCCGTTGCTCGCCGCGCTCCGCGGCAAGCTGCTGATGTTCGTCGGCAACGTCGCCGTCGGCCTGACCGTGGTGACCCTGCTGGAACTCGACGCGCGCTGGCTGCTGCTGCTCCCACCGCCGCTCTGGCTGCTCCAGCAGACCTACCGGCACCGCCTCCGGGCCGACCAGGAGCGGCGCACCTGGCGGGCGTTCGCCGACGCCACCGCCGCGCTCAACCAGCTCGACGAGCGGGGGGTGGCCACCGCGGCGGTGACCGGCGCGGTGACCCTGTTCAACGCCGAACTGGTCGACGTCGACGTGGCCCGCGGCGACGGGCGGTGGCGCCGCTACCGGGCCGACGCCGCCGGCCAGGTGGTCGACCGCGAGGTCGGCCCGCCCGGGCGCGCCGAGCCCGACGAGCACGAACTGGTCCGCACCCTGACCGTGGGCACCGCCCGGGTCGGCGAACTGCGGGTCCGGTTCCCCCGGTCGGCACCGCCGAGCGCCCGGGAACACGACGCGGTGGCCGCCTTCGGCGACGCCCTCGCCGCCGCGCTGCACGACGCCGCGACCCACCGGGAGCTGCGGCTGGTCACCGCCCGCTCGTCGTACGAGGCGGTGCACGACCAGCTCACCGGCCTGGTCAACCGGGCGGCCATGCTCAGCAAGGGCGACCAGGCGCTGCGGCAGCTCGCGCACGACCACCCGGTGGCCCTGCTGCTGCTGGACATCAACCAGTTCAAGGAGGTCAACGACACCCTCGGGCACGCGGCCGGCGACCAGTTGCTGCGGCTGACCGCCAGCCGGCTGGGCACCCTGGCCCGCTCCGGCGACCTGCTCGGGCGGCTCGGCGGCGACGAGTTCGCGCTGCTGCTCACCTCGGTCCCGGTGCTCGGCGGCCGGGCGGCCCCGATGGCGTACGCGCTGCGCCAGGCCCGCGAGATCGCCGAGCGGCTGGCCGCGCCGACCGAGGTGGCCGGGGTGCGGATGTCCGTGGAGGTCTCCGTCGGGGTGGTGGTCGCCGACGCCGGCACCGCCGACCTGACCGAGCTGCTGCGCCGTGCCGACATCGCGATGTACCAGGCCAAGGAGGGCGGCGGCAACGTCGCCGCGTACGACTCGGCCCGGGACGCGGCCAGCACCGACCAGCTGGCCCTGCTGGCCGAGCTGCGCGAGGCGCTGGCCGCCGACGACCAGCTGGTGCTGGCGTTGCAGCCGGCGGTGGACCTGGCCAGCGGGGCGCCGACCGGGGTGGAGGCGCTGATCCGCTGGCGGCACCCGCGCCGCGGCTGGCTCGGCCCGCACGACTTCATCCGGCCGGTGGAGAACAGCGAGCAGCTGGGCACGTTCACCCGCTACGTGCTGGACAAGGCGCTCTCGGTGGCCGCCGGCTGGGCCCGCGAGGGGCTGGACATCCCGATCTCGGTGAACCTCTCGGCGCGCAGCCTGCTCGACCCGCGGCTGCCCGCCGAGATCGCCGACGCGCTGCGCCGGCACCAGGTCCCGCCCCACCGGCTGGTCCTGGAGATCACCGAGACCGTGGTGATGAGCGAGCTCGAGGTGATCGACGAGGTGCTCGCCACCCTCCGGTCGATGGGCGTGCAGCTCGCGGTGGACGACTTCGGCACCGGTTTCTCCTCGCTCACCTTCCTCACCCGGATCGCGGTGGACGAGCTCAAGGTGGACCGGTCCTTCGTGATCCGGATGGCGGACTCCCCGGAGGCGGCGGCGATCGTCCGGACCACCGTCGGGCTCGCCCACGAGCTGGGGCTTCGGGTGGTCGCCGAGGGGGTGGAGACCGCCGAGCAGCGCATCGCCCTGGCCGAGCTGGGCTGCACCGCCGCCCAGGGCTACCACTTCTTCAAGCCGATGCCTGCCGACAAGATCGGCGCCGTCCTCGGCACGCTGCTCGACGAGGCCCGTCCCAACGTCTTCCCGCTGCGCGCCGACGACGCCTCCTGACCGACCGGCGGGTCCGGCGGCGGCTGGTTATGGTCGTCGGGTGAACCGACTCGCCGACGCCACCAGTCCGTACCTGCTCCAGCACGCCGACAACCCGGTCGACTGGTGGCCGTGGTGCGACGAGGCGTTCGCCGAGGCGAAGCGGCGGGACGTGCCGGTGCTCGTCTCGGTCGGCTACGCCGCCTGCCACTGGTGCCACGTGATGGCCCACGAGTCGTTCGAGAACGAGCAGGTCGGCGCACTGATGAACGACGACTTCGTGTGCATCAAGGTGGACCGCGAGGAGCGGCCGGACGTGGACGCGGTCTACATGACCGCCACCCAGGCGATGACCGGCCAGGGTGGTTGGCCGATGACGGTCTTCGCCACCCCGGACGGCACCCCGTTCTTCTGCGGCACCTACTACCCGCGACCCAACTTCGTCCGGCTGTTGCAGTCGGTGGCCACCGCGTGGCGCGACCAGCGGGAGGCGGTGCTGCGCCAGGGCGCCGCGGTGGTGGAGGCGATCGGTGGCGCCCAGGCCGTGGGCGGGCCCACCGCGCCGCTGGACGCCGGACTGCTCGACGCCGCCGCCGACCAGCTCGCCAAGGAGTACGACGAGACCAACGGCGGCTTCGGCGGCGCGCCTAAGTTCCCGCCGCACATGAACCTGCTGTTCCTGCTCCGGCATCACCAGCGCACCGGCTCGGAGCGCAGCCTGGAGATCGTCCGGCACACCTGCGAGGCGATGGCCCGGGGCGGCATCTACGACCAGCTCGCCGGCGGCTTCGCCCGCTACGCGGTGGACGGGCACTGGACCGTGCCGCACTTCGAGAAGATGCTCTACGACAACGCGCTGCTGCTGCGGGCGTACACCCAGTTGTGGCGGCTCACCGGGGACCGGCTGGCCCGGCGGGTGGCCCGGGACACCGCCCGGTTCCTCGCCGACGAGCTGCACCGGCCGGGGGAGGGCTTCGCGTCCGCTCTCGACGCCGACACCCAGGGCGTCGAGGGCCTGACGTACGTCTGGACCCCCGATCAGCTGGTGGTGGCGCTGGGCGAGGAGGACGGCCGGTGGGCGGCCGACCTGTTCGGTGTGACCCCGGAGGGGACGTTCGAGCACGGCACCAGCGTGCTCAAGCTGGCCCGCGACGTGGACGACGCCGACCCGGCGATCCGCGCCCGCTGGCAGGGCGTCGTCGGCCGGCTGCTGGCGGCCCGGGACGCCCGCCCGCAACCGGCCCGGGACGACAAGGTGGTGGCCGCCTGGAACGGTCTGGCGATCACCGCCATCGTCGAGTTCCAGCAGGTGGCCGCGCTCTACGCGAGCCCGGACGACGAGGACGCCAACCTGCTGGAGGGCGTCGTCATCGTGACCGACGGCGCGATGCGCGACGCCGCCGAGCACCTGGCGAAGGTGCACGTGGTCGACGGTCGGCTGCGCCGGGTCTCCCGGGCGGGGGTGGTCGGTGAGCCGGCCGGGGTGCTGGAGGATTACGGCTGCGTCGCCGAGGCGTTCTGCGCCATGCACCAGCTCACCGGCGAGGGGCGCTGGCTGGAGCTGGCCGGTCGGCTGCTGGACGTCGCGCTGGAGCGGTTCGCCGCACCGGGTGGCGGCTTCTACGACACCGCCGACGACGCCGAGCGGCTGGTCACCCGGCCGGCGGACCCCACCGACAACGCCACCCCGTCGGGCCGGTCGGCGATCGTCGCCGCGCTGGTGGCGTACGCGGCGCTGACCGGTGAGCCGCGCTACCGGGAGGCGGCCGAGGCGGCGCTCGGCACCGTCGCGCCGATCGTCGGCCGGCACGCCCGGTTCACCGGGTACGCGGCCACCGCCGGCGAGGCGCTGCTCTCCGGGCCGTACGAGATCGCGGTGGTCACCGACGACCCGGCGGGGGACCCGCTGGTCGCGGCGGCCCACCGGCACGCCCCGCCCGGGGCGGTGGTCGTGGCCGGCCGGGCCGACCAGCCGGGGGTGCCGCTGCTCGCCGACCGGACGATGGTCGACGGGCGGTCCACCGCGTACGTCTGCCGGGGTTTTGTCTGCGATCGCCCGGTCACCGGCGTGGACGACCTGATCGCCCAGCTCGCCGGCCGGTAGGGGCGGCGGCGGCCGGGCCGGATAGGCTGGCGCCGCTATGGATTCCCGTACCGGTCTGCCTGTTGTCGGCATGGTGGGCGGCGGCCAGCTGGCCCGGATGACCCACCAGTCCGCGATCGCCCTCGGCCAGTCGCTGCGCGTGCTGGCGCTCGCCCCCGACGACGGCGCCGCGCTGGTCGCCGCCGACGTCCAGTACGGCGACCACACCGACCTCGCCGCGCTGCGCACCTTCGCCAAGGGCTGCGACGTGGTCACCTTCGACCACGAGCACGTGTCGAACGAGCACATCCGCACCCTGGCCGCCGAGGGCGTGAAGCTCTTTCCGCCGGCCGAGGCGCTGCGGTACGCCCAGGACAAGCGGGCGATGCGCGAGCGGCTGACCGAGCTGGGCGCGCCCAACCCGGCGTGGCGGTCGGTCGGCGAGCCCGCCGACCTGGTCGGTTTCGGCGACGAGGTGGGCTGGCCGGTGGTGCTCAAGGCGGCCAGCGGCGGGTACGACGGCCGGGGCGTCTGGCTGGTGGACGGCCCGGCGCAGGCCGCCGAGCTGGCCGGCACCCTGCTGGCCGGCGGGACCCGGCTGATCGTCGAGGAGCGGGTGCCGCTGCGCCGCGAGCTGGCCGTGCAGGTGGCCCGCTCGCCGTTCGGGCAGGTCGCCGCGTACCCGGTGGTCGAGACGGTGCAGCGGGACGGGATCTGCGTCGAGGTGCTGGCCCCCGCGCCGGGCCTGCCCGAGGACCTGGCCGTCGCCGCCCAGCAGCTCGCCATCGACCTGGCCACCGCGCTCGGCGTGGTCGGGCTGCTCGCGGTCGAGCTGTTCGAGGTCGCCGACCCCGCCGGCCGCTCGTCGATCATGGTGAACGAGCTGGCCATGCGGCCGCACAACTCCGGCCACTGGACCATCGAGGGCGCCCGCACCTCCCAGTTCGAGCAGCACCTGCGGGCGGTGCTCGACTACCCGATGGGCGACACCGCGCTGACCGCGCCGGTGGTGGTGATGGCGAACGTGCTCGGCGGCGAGCCGGGCGGGATGTCGATCGACGAGCGGCTGCACCACCTCTTCGCCGCCGAGCCGGGCGCGAAGGTGCACCTCTACGGCAAGCAGGTACGCCCCGGCCGCAAGATCGGGCACGTCACGCTGCTCGGCGACGACCTGGACGAGGTACGGACGCGGGCCGCGCGGGCCGCCCGCTGGCTGCGGGAGGGTCGCGGTGAGCGCGAGGAGTGAGCTTGCGAGCCCCGCAGTCGCGAACGAAAGGCAGGCTCGGTGAGCGCGAGGAGTGAGCTTGCGAGCCCCGCAGTCGCGAACGAAAGGCAGGCACGCGTGAGCACCGTCGGATTGATCATGGGCAGCGACTCGGACTGGCCCACCATGAAGGCAGCCGCCGAGGTGTTGGCCGAGTTCGAGGTGCCCTACGAGGTCGAGGTGGTCTCGGCACACCGCACCCCGGTGAAGATGATCGACTACGGCCGGGCCGCCGCCGACCGCGGCCTGAAGGTGATCATCGCCGGCGCGGGTGGCGCGGCGGCGCTGCCCGGCATGGTCGCCTCGGTCACCCCGCTGCCGGTGATCGGCGTCCCGGTGCCGCTGAAGCACCTGGACGGGATGGACTCGCTGCTCTCCATCGTGCAGATGCCGGCCGGCGTGCCGGTGGCCACCGTGTCGATCGGCAACGCCCGCAACGCCGGGCTGCTCGCCGTCCGGATCCTGGCCGCCGCCGACCGTGCCCTGCTCGACCGGATGTCGGCCTACCAGGCCGACCTGGAGCAGTTGGTGGCCGAGAAGGACGCGGCCCTCCGCGCCTCCCTGGCCTGACCCGCCGGAGCGCCCGCGACGCTGCCGGACCGGGATCTGCTGCCGGACCGGGATCTGGTGCCGTCGGGTCGGTCGCCGGCCGGAGCGGCGCCGGCCGGCCGGGCTAGGGGCTCGGTGGGCCCGACGCGCGAGAGCCGTACGCCGGGCCGAACACCACCAGCAGCGCCAGGTCCTCGGTGACCGCCACGAACCGGTGCTCCTCGCCGGCGGGTACGAAGATCACCGAACCGGGGCCGACGTCGGCCGCGCCGTCCGGGGTCACGATCCGGGCCCGCCCGGCGGTGACCACGTAGATCTCGTCCTCGGTGTGCGGGCTCTGGTCGTCGACCCCACCGGCCGGGATGCAGTACGTCCCCACCGACAGGTCCGGCACGCGCAGGTGCTCCACCCAGTCGTTGGCCGCCCCGGCGGGCGGCGTCCACACCCCGGCGCCTTCGATGATCCGCACGGCCGGAGCCTAGCCAACGCGGACCCGGCCCGCGGCGCACTGGCGGTGGAACACGTTCGAAGCCGGCACGCCGGTGGAACGCGTCCGAGGCCGGCACGCGGACGGGACGACCCGGCAGGCTCTTGCCCGCCCGGGTCGACGCCCGCAGGGACCCTCCGGTTTCACCGCATGCCGCGCAGGGCGGTCTGCAACCGCTCCTGGGCGCGGCGGCGCCGCTCGTTGCTGGCGCCGAGCACCAGCAGCAGGATGCCGACCGGGATCAGCGCCAGCCACGGGCCGAAGGCGAACAGCGCGTGGATCGCGGTGATCGCGGTGACCGTGGCGCCGACGATCACCGGGGCCTGCTGCTGGCTCATCGAGCCGAAGATCAGCACGGCCACCGCGCCGAGCAGCAGCAACACCTGCCGCAGCGTGCTGGAGTCGGTGGCCAGCACGATCGCCAGGGTCGGCAGGAACGCGGCGACCAGCGCCGGCCCGTACGCCACCCAACTGCTCAGGTCGGCGCGCTGCCGCAGCTCCAGGACGCCGACCAGCAGGGCCAGCGCCGCGAACGGCAGCGTGTACGCCTCGGGCAGCGCCACGTCGGCGACCCGCATCAGGATCCACCAGGCACTGATCTCGCAGACCACCACCGCCCAGAACAGGATTCGCCGCTCCATCGGCCGGCGGCCCGGCCGGGTCGCCGCCACCCCGAGGACCGCACCCCAGGCCGCCAGCAGGGCGGCGATGTGCCGTGGCGAGTCGAAGGCCAGCGCCAGGGCGATCAGCGCGGCGGCGTGGCCGCTCCACTCCACGGTGGCCGCCTCGCGCTGCGCCTCGGGGCGGCGCAGCCGGGGCAGCGTGGCCGCGAACACCTGCAACGCCGCCCCGACCGCCAGTACGCCGAACGCGGACCAGACCGCGGCCAGCCCGGCGACCAGGCCGGCGGTGAGCACGAAGAGCTGCGCCATCAGCGAGGCGAACAGCCAACCGAGGATGCGGGCCCGCTGGTTGCTGCCGAAGAGCGCGGCGACCGTGCCGACCCCGACCGCGCCGCCGAGCGTGAACAGGGTCAGTTCCCGGGTGGCCAGGCTGCCGGCCAGCCCGGCGCCACCGGCCGCCAGCCCGATGACGAAGACCAGCACCCGCGCCAGGCGCAGCGAGCGGGCCGGCTCGACCAGCGGCGGGGGCGGGGTCAGCGCCAGCCCGAGCATCGAGATGGTGAAGACGGAGAGCGCGGCCAGCGTGCTCGTCGGCCAGCCCATGCCGAGTGCGGTCGGGGTGATCAGCAGGGTGACCGCCGCGCCGGGCAGCACCACCGGCACCGCCCGGGACCGGCGGCCACCGCTGAAGCCGGTGGCGGCCAGCGCCGCGGTCGCGGTCAGCAGCAGCGCGGTGAGCACGTGCGCCGGGTCGACCGCGCCCGGCGGGGGGTCGAGCAGCCCCGGCGGGGGCCCCTGCCACACCCGGGTGACGGTGGCCTGCGGCTCGACCAGCGCCACGACCAGCGCCGGCATGATCGACACCAGCGCGAGCGCGGTCGGCAGGGCGGCCGCGGCGAGGGCGCCGGCCGCCGGGCTGACCCGCCAGCGGCGCCGGCCGTCGTCCTCCGGCAACCGCCGTAGCGCGCCGTCGAGCAGCACCGACCAGCGCCGTACCGGCTGGGCCGAGCCGACCGGTGGTTCGGTGGCCCCGCGGACCAGTTCGGCCAGCACGCCGAGCAGGGCCGCGGCGGCGGCGTACACGCCCACCGGCAGGCCACTGGGGACGGCGGCCAGGGCGCTGACGGTGGCGCCGCCGACCGCCGCCGCGCTGGTCCACGGCAGGTACTGCGGAACCTGCCGGCGCACCGCGGCCACCCCGGCGAGGCCGAGGCTGGACGCGGCCAGCGCGGCGGTCAGCACCACCTGCGGCGAGCGGCCGAACTCGGCGGCCAACGCGGCGACCGCACCGGGCAGCGCGAGCACCGCCGCGCCGGCCGCCGCGCCCCCGATCTGGGCCAGGTACGGCGGCATCCCGTCGGCCTCGATGTCCGGCACCAGCGGCTCGGCGAGCGACCGGGCCAGCGCCGCCACCACGACGCCGATCAGCGCGATGCTGCCCAGTGCCAGCGCGGTGGTCCACGGCCGGACCAGCCCGGCGCCGGCCGCGTGCAGGGCCACCACCCCGGCCACGGTGGCCCGGGACAGCGCGGCGCGCGGGTCGACCGAGGCCACCGCCGCCATCCCGAAGACCGTGGCGACCATGCCCCCGACCAGCACCGGTGACCACCACGGCAGGTCGAACGCGGCCGGGGCGCCGATGGTGGCGAGCACGGCCGCCACCCCGGACACGTCGTACCGCCAGGGCGGCGGCAGGAGGATCGCGGCGGCGACGCCGAGCAGCGCCAGCGCGACCGGGGCCTGCCAGGCCGCGCCGCCGGTCGGCGCGGCCGGCCAGCCGCTCAGGTCACCGGCCCAGATCGGCCCGGGGGTGGCCAGGACGCCCACTCCGCCGCGCAGCGCCAGCCAACCGGCCAGCACCCCGATCAGCGTCCCGCCGAGGGCGATCCCCAGCACCGGCCCGCGCCGCCACTCGGTCGGCATCGCCCGGGCGGCGACCGCCACCACCAGCACCAGCGCGGCGGCCACCGCGAGCTGGCCGCCCGGGGCGAGCACGGCGGCCACCCGGACCAGGGTGGCGATCAGGGCGGCGGTCACCGCGGCCGCCGCGAGGTCGGACCCGTCGAGGGTGAGGTCGGAGCGCCGACCCGCGTCGATCGACGGGGCCAGGAAGAGCAGCACCGCGGCGACCAGCAGCAGCGCGCCCACCCAGGCGTCGGCGACGGTCGCGCCGGGCGCGCCGAACGCGGCAGCGGTGACGACCAGCGCCCCGAGCCCGGTGCCGACCGCCAGCGGGACCGGGATCTGCCGCTGCGAGACCTGCACGATGGCGGCGTACCCGAGGGTGACGCAGACCGCGAGGAAGGCGGCCGCGAGCACCGGGACGGTCACCTCGCGCAGACTGGCCGGGGTGGGGGTCGGGTCGGTGGGCGCGGTCGCGGCGACGAAGGCCGCCACCGCCCCGGGCAGCGCGAACGCGGCGCCGCCGGCGGCCCAGGCGGAGAGGGTCTCGGTCGCCGCCGGGGCGAGCCGGACCCGGGGCGCCAGCGCGACCAGGACGCCCGCCGCGAAGAGGGTGAGCAGGACCGCGGTGGTCAGCGCCGGCCGGGCCAGCGCGGCGCCCGCGCCGAACAGGCCCACCCCGGCGGCGGTGAGCGCGTGGGCCAGCGCGGCCCGTTCCGTGCGGGCGGAGAGGCCGGCCACGCCGATGCCGACCGCGGCCAGCACCATCGGCCAGGGCGCCAGCGCCCAGTCGAGCCCGAAGGAGGCCGGGACGGCGAGCGCGGTCAGCGCCGCACCGACCACCGCGAACTCCCGGCGGATCTCCGGCGGCAGGGCCAGCACCGCGGCGACGGTGAGCAGGAAGGCGCTCGCGGCGAGCTGCCACGCGGCCGGGCCGACCGCCGCGGCCAGTTCGGCCGGGTGGCGGTCGAGGTCGGCGGCCCAGGCCGGCAGCGCGGCGCGGACCGGGGCCACGCCGGCCCGCAGGGCGCCGCCGGCCACCACCACGCCGCTGACCGTCAGCGCCACCGCGGAGGCGAACTGCGGGCCCCGCCGGGCCGCCTCCGGCACCGCGCGGACGGCCAACCCGGTCACCGTGATCACCGCCGCGATCAGCAGCAGCGACCGGCCGGGCAACGCCACCGAGGCGACCCGCCCCAGCGCCCCGATCACGGCGAGGGTGAGGATGCCGGCGCCGACGTCCGGCAGCGGCGGCCGGCGCAGCGCGATCGTCCCGGCCAGCGCCACCGTGGCGGCCAGCAGCAGCACCGCGCCCGCACCGACCGCGGTGGGCACGGTCTGCGCGCGCAGCAGGGCGGTGACCGCGTACGCGAGGGCGACCGCGACCGCGACACCGTGCTGAACTACTCGGCCGACATCAACAACGCGGCCAACCGCCGGTTCGCCGCCGCGTACCGCAAGAAGCACAACCAGTCCCCCACCACCTACGCGATGGCCTCGTACGACGCGGCGCAGGTGCTGGA